>JBOHXF010000427.1:0-4296 GCA_050737455.1 Opitutaceae bacterium
CCGCCTGCACCGCTCCAAGCCCTATCCCGGCGCCGTGACGCTTCTGAGGACACGCGGATATCCGCCCTTCTGCTCGTTCGACCGGGCGTATGGATGGGGGGAGTTCGCCGCGGGAGGGATGGAGGTCAGGATCGTCCCGGGAAAGCACGACACGATGATGCAGGAGCCCCACGTCGCGCGGCTGGCGGCGGAGTTGGCCCGGCTCCTCGCCCCTTAACCGGCCGCCTTTTGGGCCGATGATGGAGATGGGTCACTTTCATCCGCCTCCATGATCGCCACGGAAACTCCGAAGCCCGCCTCGTCGGTCGAGGCTCTGGTCGCCGCCCAGCGCCAGATTCCACCGGCGGCGCATGTGCTGGCCAACCTCCAGCGGCTTCTCGCCGATCCGAATTCCGACCTCGAGGACATCGCGAAGCTGATCCAGCTCGACGCCGCGCTGGCCGCGCGGGTGGTCCACGTGAGCAACAGCGCCTGGTTCGGGCGCACGGCTTCGTGCGAGACCATCCTCGATGCGGTGCGCCAGATCGGGTTCCGGGAGATGTATCACATCGTCGCGGTCGTCGGTTCTGCCGCGATCATGTCCCAGCCGGTCCTCACGTACCGCCGCGACGCGATGGCGGCCTGGCGCGAGTCGGTCTCCTGCGCCATCGCCGCCGAATTGCTCGCCGAGCGCTGCGGCGAGGACGGCATGGCCGCGTATCTTGCCGGGCTCCTGCACGCCGTGGGCCGGCTGGCGATCAACCAGCACATCGCGGGCGGCGGGGCGGCCGGCATCCGGGAACTCCGCGACGAGGGATTTCCGCTCGATTTCAGCGGCGCGGAGTTCGCGCTGTTCGGCTTCAGCCAGGCGGACGTGGCGGCCGCGATGCTGCGCCAATGGAAATTCTCGGTTAGTGTGTCCGAGCCGATTCGCCTGCAATACGATCCCCTCGAAATCCAGGAGCCGATGGACCGCATCGGCGCCGCGCTTTACGGCGGCCGGCTTCTGCGCTCGGTGCTCTGCGGGAAGCTCGACGTGCCCGCGGTTCCGGGCGAGGGGGAAATTTTCGGGCTTCTGCGCATGACCCGGGACGATGTGCTGGCCTTCCTTCCGGAGCTGCAGCAGCGGATGTCGCACGCCCAGCGGATCACGAAAGCATAAGGGGAACCGGACACGCCGCGTTGCGATGCGGATGGACGGATCCCCTCCGGCGTTTCGCGAATTCCAGCCCATTTCCGGCCGCCTTTGACCGTGGGCGGCGCCGAGCCGGGGAATAGCGTCGCTCCAGCGGCTTTCACGGCGCCAAAATCGGCTCGGAACCCCCCGGGTATTTGTGAAACATGGATCCGGCCCGACCGGAATGAATCGCAAACCCATCGCCGAGGTGCTCGAGGAGATCGCCGTCCTGCTCGAATTGCAGGGGGAGAACCCGTTCAAGGTCCGGGCCTACCAGACCGGGGCGCGCGTTCTGGAGGCCATGGAGGAGAGCGCCTTCCAGGCTTTGGCCGCCGAGGGCCGGCTCGATTCGGTCAAGGGCATCGGAGAGGCGCTCGCGAAGAAGATCGGCGAGCTGCAGGCGACCGGCCGGCTGGAGTATCACGAGAAGCTCAAGGCATCGGTCGAACCCGGCCTCGTGGAGATGCTCCAGATCCCCGGGCTTGGCCCGAAAAAGATCCGGGCGCTGCGGAGCAAGCTCGGGATCGCGGACATTCCGACGCTCGCGGCGGCCTGCGCATCGGGGGCGGTGGCCGCGCTCGACGGATTCGGCGAGAAGACGGCGAAAAAGATCCTTGCGGGCGTGAGCAACCGCGAGGCGTACGGGCGGCGGCATCTCTGGTGGGACGCCTGGGCGGTGGCCGAGCCGATCCTGGCCGGCCTTCGCGCGCTCCCCGCCGTGCGGCGGGCCGAGGCGGCGGGCAGCCTGCGCCGGGGTCTCGAAACGGTGGGCGATCTGGATTTTCTCGTGGCGGCGGCGGAGGTGGCGCCCGTGGTCGAGTGGTTCGCCTCGCTTCCGAACGTGAAGGAAGTCACCGCCCGGGGGGACACCAAGGTGAGCGTTCGACTGGGCTCCGGCCTCCAGGCGGATTTGAGGCTCCTGCCCGAGGAGCAGTTCGCGTTCGCCCTGCATCATTTCACGGGATCGAAGGAGCACAACGTGCTCATGCGCCAGCGGGCGCTCGCCCGCGGCCTCAGCCTGAGCGAATGGGGCCTGGCGCCGGCCGAAGGCGACGAACGGGTCAAGGAGAAGGTGCGGAAGGCCCCGGCGATCCTTTCGGAGATCCGCTCGGAGGAAGATCTCTTCGCCGCGCTGGGGCTTGCCTTCATTCCGCCTGAATTGCGCGAGGGGATGGGGGAGATCGAGGCGGCGGAGTCGGGGACGCTTCCGCGTCTCGTCGAAGAATCGGACCTCAAGGGGGCCTTCCACAACCATACGACGGCCTCGGACGGGCACGGCACCCTGGCCGAGATGGCGGCCGCGGCGGCCGGGCTCGGCTGGGACTATCTCGGGATCGCCGACCACTCCAAGTCCAGCGTGCAGGCCCGCGGCCTCGGCGAGGACCGGCTCATGGAGCAGGTCCGCGAAATTCGCGCGTTCAACGCCGGAACCGGGGCGCGGCCGTTCCTGTTCGCAGGCGTCGAATGCGACATCTTGCCGGACGGACGGCTCGACTATGAGGACGCGGTCCTGCGCGAACTCGATTACGTGGTGGCCTCCGTGCACAGCGTCCTGGGCCAGGATGAGGCGACCATGACCCGAAGGGTCATCCGGGCGATCGAGCATCCGCGCACGACGATCCTCGGCCATCCGACCGGCCGGCTCCTCCTGCGGCGCGAAGGCAGCCGCCTGAATCTCGAGAAGGCGATCGATGCCGCGATCGCCTGCGGGGTCGCAATCGAGCTCAACGCCAGCCCTAACCGGCTCGATCTCGATTGGCGCCACTGGCGCAAGGCCGCTGAGAAAGGGCTGAAGTGCGCGATAAATCCCGACGCCCACGAGCCCGCATCGCTGGGCTACGTCCGGGCGGGCATCGCCATCGCCCGCAAAGGCTGGCTTATGCGCGAACAGGTGCTCAACACGCGGCCCAGAAGCGAGATCCAGGCCTGGTTTGCGGACCGCAAAGTCTGAGCGCCCGCCGGAGTTGATAATCCGGCCCTGTTGCGCTGAACTTCGGCCCGTCATGCCCATCTACGAGTATTACTGCCGGGACAATCATCGGATTTATCAGTTCTACGCCAAGACCCTGGCTCAGAGTCGGACGATTCCGAAGTGCCCCGACAACCCCGCCTACCGGATGGAGAAGATCGTTTCGGCGTTCTCCGTGTCCGGTGCGGAGCGGAAGTCCGAGAAGGCCGGGGGCGCCACCGAAGGGGCCGGCGGAACCGGGGAGGGCGATCCCGGCGGGGACGCGCGGATGGATACCGCGATGGCGGCCATGGAGCGGGAGTTTTCGAGCGTCGACGAAAACGATCCGCGGGCGATGGGCCGCATGATGCGGCGGATGGCCGAATTGACCGGAGAGAAGATCGACGGCGAAATGGAGGAGGTCGTCCGAAAGCTGGAGGAAGGGGCGGATCCCGATTCGCTTGAGGAGGAGTTCGGCGGCGAGGAAGACGAAGCGGATGCGGACCACCCCGGCGGAGGGGAGCCGGGCGACGCGCCGGGTTCGGGCGATGCGGCCGGGACTTCCCCGGCGGCGAAGGCTGTCGGACCGGTTGCCCGGCCGCGCCCGCGCGGCCAGCCCACGCGCGACCCGAAGCTTTACGACTTCGACTGAAAAGGGGTTTCATAAACCGCGACCCCTTGCTCCACCCCGAGCTTGCAGCGGCAGAGGCCCCGGCTAAGGCGGAGGCATGAGCCAGATGCAGCGCATCACCTTCAACCCGAACCAGTGCGGCGGCCGGCCGTGCATCCGGGGCATGCGCATCCGCGTGAAGGATGTCTTGGACATGCTGGCAGCCGGGGAATCCGAGCGGACGATCCTGGAGGATTACCCGGACCTGGAAGCCGACGACATCCGGGCCTGCCTGGAATATGCCGCGACCCAGGTTGATCACGCCGTCCTATCCCTGGCCAAGTGAAGTTTTTGGTCGATGCGCCGTTGCCGCCCGCCGTGGCGATGTAGTTGCGGGAGCACGGCCACGAGGCGCAGGCGGTGCGCGAGGTGGGCCTGCGCGAAGCCGATGACGGCCTGATCTGGGACCGCGCGCTGCAAATGGATGCGGCGATCATCACCAAGGACGAGGACTTTGCCGTGCGCTCCCAGCGCGCCGCCGCCGAGCCGGTGATCGTATGGCTGCGCGTGGGCAACACCTCC
>JBOHXF010000428.1:0-1876 GCA_050737455.1 Opitutaceae bacterium
CGTTCTTCGTGGTCGGCCGGCGCGCGCTGAGCCATCCCGAGCTGATCGCCGAAGCGGTGCGCCGGGGGCACACGGTGGCCCATCACACGCTCTCCCATCCGCTGGCGACGTTCTGGTGCGCGGGCCCGCGCACCGTCCGCCGGGAAATCGACGGTGGGCTCGCCGCCCTCGCCCGGTGCTCCGTTCGACCGGCCTGGTTTCGGCCGCCCGCCGGGATGAAGAATGTCTTTCTGCGGGGCGCCCTGCGCCGGTGCGGGCTCGCATGCGTCGGATGGACGGTCCGCAGCGGCGACGGATTTGCCCGCAGCGCCGAGGCCATCGTGAAACGCGTGCGGGACCGCACGGAGCCGGGCGCGATCCTCCTCATGCACGAAGGGCCGTCCGTCCCCGCCAACCTGCGCGTCCGCGCGATCGAGCAGGTGGTGGATGCCCTCCACGCGGACGGCTTTGTCTTCGTGGTGCCGGCGTCCGCGCGGCTCCGCTGACCGGGCTCCGCTTCGAGGCCTTGCGCGTCGAACCCGAAGACATCGATGGAACGATTGGCGGCCGGGCCGAAGGCCGGGCAGCCGGCTCGGTTCAGGGTCGCTTCGGGCCCGTTCTGGCGGGATGGGCGGCCGTGGCGCTGTTTCTCGCTCTGGTCGGCCGGTTTTGGCACCCGTATTACGGATTCACGCGGTTTTTGCAGATGGGCGATTCGCAGGCGGCGCTCGCCGTCCCGGAAATGCGCGGGCGCCCGGTCTTCGTCTACCCGGGCGGGAACGGCTACGACGGGGCCTTGTATGCGCAAATTGCGTTCCATCCGCTGCTCGGTTCCCCCGACTTGAAGCGGGCCATGGCCAATGTGCCGTACCGGGCGCGACGCATCCTGGGGAGCGCCCTGGCATGGGCCTTTGCGGGCGGCAACCCGGAACGAATCGCGAATCTATATGCGTGCCTCAACCTAGTGGTGTGGCTTTTGCTCGCCGCGCTCGTCTGGCGGCTCCTGCCTGTCCGCGACTGGCCCGGGTGGACGGCCTGGGCCGGCTTCATGTTTTCGGCCGGAGCGCTGGATTCGGTCCGGCTCGCACTCACCGACCTTCCGGCGGTGGCCCTGGTCGGAGCCGCACTGTTTCTCGCCGAGCGGGGGCGCCCCCGCAGGGGACTGGCCGCGCTGGCGCTGGCGGGCCTCGCGCGGGAGACGAGCCTGGCATACGCGGCCGGCTGGTGGGAAGGGCCGCCGGGATCGGCGGGAGCCTGGCGCAGGAATATCGCACGGACCCTCGCGGCGGCGCTGCCTCTCGCCGCCTGGATGGCGTACGTGCGCTGGAAGGAGGGACCGGCCCCCCAGGGGTTCGGGAACTTCGGGTGGCCGGCGGCCGGGTTTGCGCGAAAGGCCGCGGCCATCGCGGGCGCGTTCCGCGGCCGCGACGGATTCTTCTGGCTGCATGCGACGACTGCGCTCGCGCTGGTCGGCCTGTCGGTGCAGGCGGCGTACCTGCTGATTGTTCCCTTTCGGAATCCGGCGGCGATCCGTCCGAAATCAGTCCGGGCGGCGCCGGCCGATCGACGGGGACGGATTCGCGGCGCGATGGCGGATCCATGGTGGCGGGCCGGGATCGTCGGCGTCGCGCTGATGACCGTGCTCGGCCGCGCGGTGTGGGCGGGCGACCCCGGGGCGGCGATGCGGGTGCTGCTGCCCATGAGCCTCGCGTTTGCCGTGACGGCCGTGCGGCGGAACGCGGGGGCGGTTTGGATCGTGGCCGGAAGCCTCACCGTGTGCAGCGGCGTCCTCGCCCTGATCCATGTTCCGGCCGATCCCCGGGAGCTGGCTGCGGGCCGCGCCGCAGGCCGGGCTTACATTTTCGAACTCGACGGCGGCTGGTACGGCCGCGAAGCC
>JBOHXF010000429.1:0-9195 GCA_050737455.1 Opitutaceae bacterium
TCGGGAAACGCCGCCAGGTCCACCAGCGCGTCGGGATCGGCCGCGCCCGGCCGCCGCAGCGCCCGGAGCAGCCGGCGGAGCTTCCACAGGAGATACCGCCTCCGATTTCCCGCCTCGCCCCGCGCGAATTCGCCGGCAAGCAGGGCGAAATTGCGGGCGAACGCGGCGATCGCGGACGGCGTCCAGCGCATCCGCTCGAACCTAGAATTCTGCGGGTAACTGTTCAACAGGACGAGCAGCCGGACCTCCCGCCCGAGCCGCCGGAGCCGGCCCGCCATTTCGTGCGCCACGTTGCCGCCGAAGCAATAGCCGCCGAGGGCATACGGGCCGTCCGGCTGGAAGCGGAGCAACGCGTCGACGTAATGCTCGGCCATCGCCTCGATGCTCGGGAACTCTTCGCCGCCATCCAGCGCCCGCGATTTGAAGGCGTAGAGCGGCTGGCCGGTCCCGAGGCGCGCCGCGAGATTCGCGTATCCCCAGAGCATCCCGCTGCCGATGCCGTGGACGAGGTACAGGGGCGGCCGGGAACCGCGCGGCTGGATCGCGGCCAATTCTGGGACGCGCGCCCGCCCATGGCCCGTTCCGGACGGCCGCGCCGCGCCGAAGCCCAGCCGCCGCGCCAGCAAAGCCACGGATGGCGCCTCGTACAACGTGGAAAGGGCCACCCGCAGCCCGAGCGTCTCCTCCATCCGTGCGACCAGCCGCACCGCGAGGAGCGAATGGCCGCCGTGCGCGAAGAAATTGTCCTCCGGCTCCAGCGAGGCGACTCCGAGCACGGAGGCCCACACCTCGAGGAGCCGCCGCTCGGGTTCCGTCGGCGGCCGCCTGACCCCGCTGACGAGGCCGGCCTCCGGCCCGGGCGGCCGAAGTGCGCGGCGGTCGACCTTGCCGGTCGGGGTCAGGGGAAACCCCGGCAGGACCACGAAGGCCGCAGGCACCAGCGGGGAGGGAAGCCGCGACTCCAAGTGAGCCTTCCATTCGGGAGGACCGCCGCGGATGCCGGGCTTGGCCACGACATAGGCGGCCAGACGCGGATCGTCCGGCCTGTCCTCGCGAAGCAGGACGACGGCGGCGTGGACGGAGGGGTGCTCGCGCAGGACCGCCTCGATCTCCCCGAGTTCGACGCGGTGGCCGCGAACCTTCACCTGCTCGTCGGCCCGCCCGAGAAACTCGATCGTCCCGTCCGCCAGCAGGCGGCCGATGTCGCCGGTGCGGTAAAGGCGCCCGCCGCCGGCGCCGAACGGGTCGTGCAGGAAGCGTTCGGCGGTGAGCTCCGGCCGGCGAAAATACCCCGCCGACACCCCGCCGCCGCCCAAGTGGATCTCCCCCGGCACGCCGATCGGCGCCGTCCGGCCCTGGCCGTCCAGGACATAAGCGCGGGTGTTCGCGAGGGGGCGGCCGATCGGCACGATTTTCCGGCACCCGTCCGGCGCGGGTTCCTCCAGCTTGTGGGCGGTCGCCCAAACCGTCGTTTCGGTCGGCCCGTACACGTTGTAGACTTCGCCGCCGACGGCGAGAGAAAGCGAGCGGGCGAGATCGGCCGGCAGGGCCTCCCCGCCGACGAGCAGCTTGCGGATCGGCCGGAGGCTTTCGCGGAGCGCCGGAAGGCCGAGGAGCATTCGGGCGAGCGAAGGCGTGCATTGAAGGTGGGTGACCCCGTCGCGGCGGATGCGCCCGGCCAGCGACTCGCTGCGCCTTTCCTCTTCGGTCACGACGGCCACCGAAAAGCCCCGCGTCAGAGCCCACCACAGTTCGAGGACCGACGGATCGAAGCAGAGGCTCGCGAGCGAGAGCCACACGCCGGGCCCCGGGCCCGCGACCGGATCGATGCCCGCGAAGAAGTGCAGCAGGTTCGCGTGCGTCGCGACGACCCCTTTCGGCCGGCCCGTCGAACCGGACGTATGGAGGAGATAGACGGGATCGTTTGGCCCCGCCGGACCGGCCCGCGCTCCGCCGGCCGCGCACCCGCGAGCTTCGCGCTCGCCGGCGATCCCGCCGTCGGCGTCCAGCCACAGGGTTGAGCCCCGCGGCAGTCCGGCGATCTCCTCCGGAAGGCGGCCGGGCTGGGCGATGAGAATCGGCGCGTCCGCGTCCTCGATCATGAAGCGGAGGCGGTCCGGAGGATAGGCGGGATCCAGCGGCACATACGCGGCGCCGGCCAGGAGAATGCCGAGGAGCGCCGCGGCCATCGCGGGCGAGCGATCGGCGCACACGGCCACGAACGTGCCGGGCCCGGCCCCGCGCGCCCGAAGCCGCTCGGCGATCCGCTCCGCGCGGAGGTGCCACTCGCGATGGCTCAGGCACCGGTCGCCAAAAACGAACGCCGTGCGGTCCGGCGCGCGTTGCGCCTGCTCCGCGAGAAGCTCCGGGAGCAGCCGGCCGGTGTCGAAGCCCGCGTCCGTCCCGCTCAATCGCCCGACGATCCGCCGCTCCTCGGCGGCGCTCAGCAGGGGCAGGCGGGACAGGGGCAGGCCCGGATCGCGAACCGCCTCTTCAAGCAGCGTCCGGTACGATTCGAGCATGCGGTCCACCGTCGCCGCGTCGAACAGATCCGAAGCGTACTCGAACGCCGCCGCCCATCCCTCCGCGGTTTCGTCCACCATCAGCGTCAGGTCGAACTTCGCGGTGCCCGTGTCGAGCGCGGCCGCGGTCAGCTTGAGGCCGTCCGGCTGGGGGATGCGGAAGGTGGCTCCCTTGAAGACGAACAGGATTTGGACGAGCGGCAGGTGGCTCGGGCTGCGGACGGGCCGCAGGTCCTCCACGATCTTCTCGAAAGGAGCGTCTTGGTGCGCCAAAGCCCCGAGGATCGTTTCTCGCGTCTGGCGCAGGAGGCGCGCGAACGGGAGCGGGCCCGCGCACGCGGCGCGGAGCGGGAGCGTGTTGACGAAAAACCCGATCAGCGGTTCGATTTCCGAACGGGTGCGGCCCGCGACGGGCGCGCCGACAACGATGTCGGTCAGGCCCGCGTAACGGTGCAGGAAGGCCTGGAAGGCCGCGCAAAAGACCATGAACAGGGTAGCTCCTTCTTTTCCGGCCACCGACCGGACCGCCTGCACGAGTTCCGCCGGCAGGACGATCCGGCGGCAGCCGCCCCGCCCGGAGAGCCGCGCGGGGCGAACGCGGTCGGTCGGCAGTTCCATGAGCGGCGGCGCGCCCGCGAGCTTCGTCCGCCAGTACGCGAGATGCCGTTCCCAGGAGGGGCCTCCGGCCGCCTCCCGCTGGGCCGCCGCATAGTCGGCATACTGCAGGGCCAGGGGCGGCGGCGCCGCCGGCGGTCCCCCGGAGAATTCCCGGTAAAACTCGGCGAACTCCCGAAGAAATGCGTTCTCCGACCACCCGTCCGTCACGATGTGGTGCTTGACGAGGAGGAGCGTGTGATCGGCCGGACCGGACCGGTAGAGCGTCGCCCGCAGAAGGGGATCGCGGGCCAGGTCGAACGGCCGGCGGCAAGCTGCGGCGAGGCGCAGGCCAAGCGCGCCTTCGCGGCGGTCCTCGGGGACCCCGGAAAGGTCGACCGTCTCCAGGCGGACGGGCCGCGGCGGGTCGATCGTCTGCGCCGGCACCCCCTGGCTCGCGCTGAAGCGCGCCCGGAGGATTTCGTGGCGGGCGACGATCGCGCCGAGCGCGCGCTCCGCGGCGCCGCGATCAAGCGCGCCCGACAGACGCACCGCCACAGGCACGTTGTAGAGCGGGCTGTCCGGATCGTACTGGGCAAGGAACCAGAGGCGCTCCTGCGCGAAGGACAGGGGAAGGCGCGCGCCGGGATCGCGCGCCCGGACGGGCGCCGGCCGGACGGACCGCTCCGGCGGAGCGTTCAGCCAGTGCTCGAGCCGCGCCCGTTGGGCGGCGGTGATGGACGCGCAGTTGGACCCGGCCATTTTGCGCCGGAAACCTATGCCAGGGGCGGCCGATCGGAAATCGGGTCGCCACCCCATATGGGCCCGGCGGAGACCTGCCCCGGCGTTTCGCGCCCGAAGCGGACGCGCAGCGCCGTCAGGCCGCGCAGGCCCAGATTCGTGCGCCAGGCGATGGGGCCGGGTTCAAGGGTCCATTCCGGAAAGTGCCGGACCAGCTCCTCGAACACGATCTGCCCCTCGATCCGCGCCAGCGGCGCTCCGAAGCAGAAGTGCGCGCCCAGGCCGAAGGCCAGATGACGGTTGTCGGCGCGGGACAGGTCGAGCCGGTCCGGGTCGGGAAAACGCTCCGGATCGCGGTTGGCCGCGGCCATCACGGCGATCACGGCCTGGCGTCTGCGGATCGGCCGGCCCCCCAGCATCCCGTCCTCCGGGGCAAGCCGCGCGGTGTGCTGGCTGGGGCTCTCGTAGCGAAGCAGCTCTTCGACGGCGGAAGGCACGAGCGCCGGGTCGGCCCGCAGCCGCGCAAGCTCGTCGGGATGCCGCAGGAGGGCGAGCAGCCCGTTGCCGATCAGGTTGGTCGTCGTTTCCTGCCCCCCGACCAGGGTCACGATGCAATTGGCGATCACCTCCTCCTCGCTCAAACGGTCGCTCCCGATCCGGGCGTTCGCGAGCGAATTGACGAGGCCGTCGGGGCGGAGTCCGTCCCGGCGCATCGCTGAGCGGAAATAATCCGTCATCTCCTCCGTGCTTCCGAGCAGGCGCGAGGCGCGGTCCGGGTTGTGCTGGAAATTGCCGAGCACCTCCGCGAAGTCCCGCGACCAGCCCTTGAGCCGCCGGTGGTCCGCCACGGGGACCCCGAGCATCTCGGCCGTCACGATGCATGGCAGCGGCTCCGCGAGTTCGGAGATCAGCTCGGCCCGGCCGCGCGCGGCGATCCCGTCCAGCAGACCGCACGCGATGTCGCGGATGTGGGAGCGAAGAGCCTCGACGCGCCGGGGAGTGAAGGCCGCGGATGCGAGCGCCCGGATCCGGGTATGCGCCGGCGGATCCAGAAAGAGCATTTGGCGAACCATCACCCGGGCCACGGGATTGAGGGACGAAAGGCCAAGGGCGGTGAGCTGCTCCGGGCTCGGCGTGCGCGCCGCGGAAAATTCGCGCAGGACCCGGGCGACATCGGCATAGCGCGTCACCACCCAGACGCTCAGGAGGGGATCCCAATGCACCGGAGCCTCGCGGCGGAGGCGCTCGTACAACGGATAGGGGTTCGCCAGGACGTCCGGATCGAGGAGTTGAGCCAGGCTCAGGCTGGAACCGCGCACGATGCCTCCTGGCCGCCCATCGCGTCGAGCCTCGTCAGCAGGAGCCGGTCGACTTCGGCCGCCAGCTCGTCCACGGTGGGCGATTCGAAGACCGTCCGCAGCGGCAGTTCGACGTCGAGCCGGTCCCGGATCCGCGCAATCACCTGGGCGGCCAGGAGCGAATGGCCGCCCAGCTCGAAGAAATTGGCGCTCACGCCGACCCGCCCCAGCCCGAGAAGCTGCGCGATCAGGCCCGCCACGATGCGTTCGGTAGCGGTCCGCGGAGGAAGGTCGGCCGTCTCTCCGCCCAGCGCGTTGCCCGGCCCGGGCGCGGGCAGCCGGCCACGGTCCACCTTGCCGTTTCCGTTCACCGGAAGCTCGGGCAGGACGACGAAGGCCTCCGGGATCATGAACGCCGGCAGCCGCGCCTCCAGAAACTCCCTGGCCTCGCGCAATCCGAGCTGCGCCTGCGGCTGCAATTCGAGGTAGGCGACCAGGCGGAGGGCCTCCTGATCCCCGCTCCTCGCAACCACGAGGCTGCGGCGGATCGCCGGATGGGCCTGAAGCGCCGCCTCGATCTCGCGCGGTTCCACCCGAAATCCGCGGATCTTGATCTGCTCGTCCATCCGCCCGATGAATTCGAGCTGGCCGTCGGGCCGGCGGCGGACCCGGTCGCCCGTGCGCAGCAACCGGCCGAACTCCCCCGATCCGAACGGATTTCGAACGAACCGCTCCGCGGTGGCCTCGGGGAGATTTCGATAGCCCCGGGCCACACCGGGCCCCGCGAGGCACAGCTCGCCGATTTCGCCCCGCGGCACCGGACGGAGGTTCGCGTCGAGAACGTGCGCCTCGGTATTCGCGATCGGCCAGCCGATCGGCGGCAGCCCGGAATCGGCGCCGTCCGGCGCCACCGCTCCCGAAGTCGCGACCACCGTGAACTCGGTCGGCCCGTAGTTGTTGATCAAGGCAAAGGGCAGGCCCGCCGGAGGCCGGCGCCGCAGCGTATCGGCTCCCGTGAGCAGCGTGCGCAAGACCGTGTCCTTCGGCCACGCGAGGCCGATCAGCCGTTCGGCCAGCAGCGTCGGGGCGAAGCCGATCGTTATCCGCTCCTCGAGCAGCCAGTCCCGCAGCCCTTCGGGGTCGGCGAGCGCCTCGTCCTCGGGCAGGTGAAGGCTCGCTCCCGCCGCCAGGTACGGCCAGCTTTCCCATACGGCGGCGTCGAACGCCACCCGGGCGATCTGGCTGGCGCGATCCGACGCGTCCACATGGAACGCGTCGAGATGCCAGCGCACGAGGTTCGAGAGCCCGCCGTGGGTCACTTCCACGCCCTTCGGCCGGCCGGTCGAACCGGACGTCGTGATGACGTAGGCGAGATCCTGCGCCGCCGCTCGGAAGGGTTCGAACGGGGCGGTCCGCTCCGCATCCGAAGCCGATCGGGCGCCGGGGACCTCCGCCTCCACCCGCCCGAAACGGTCGACCGCGAGCCGGCGGAGGCCCGGCATCGCCGGTCGCGAATGACCACGGAGCGCGATGACGATGGGAACCGCGGCGTCGGAGACGATGCTCGCAAGCCTCAATTCCGGATCCGCCGGATCCAAGGGAAGGTACGCGCCGCCCGCCTTCATCGTGCCGAGCGCCGCCACGGCCAGGGCCGGCGAACGGGGTAGGCAGACACCTACGACGCTCCCCGGTCCGGCCCCCATCCCGCGGAGCCGCCGCGCCAGCTCCGCCGAGCGCCGATCGAGGTCCGCGTACGAAAGTATTCCCTGGCGGCAGCCGACGGCCACCGTGTCCGGCGCCTCGGCCGCCCGCGCGCCGATCTGTTCGATGAGGGAAACGAAATCGGAAGCCATGATCGGGAGATAGACTGTGACAGGCCGCGATAGTGCCCGCCCGGCTCGTCCGCTTGACTCAACTGTCAAGTTACGGCGATATCGCGTCAGAACGAAGTTCCCGGCAGCTTGGTCAGCTTCGGTCAACCCGCATGCCGCCCACTTCCCGCTCGCCCTTCGCTCTCGGCCTCGATTTCGGCACAAATTCGGTGCGCGCGCTGGTGGCGCGATGTTCGGACGGCGCCGAAATTGGCGCGGCGACCGCCGGCTACCGCAGCGGAGAGCAGGGGGTCCTCCTCGACCCCCGCGACCATCAGCTCGCCCGCCAGCATCCCGGCGATTATACGGCCGCCCTCGAACGGAGCGTCCGGGGCGCCCTCGCGGCCGCTGCGCGGCACCGGGGGTTCCGCCCCGACCGGCTCGTCGGCATCGGGGTCGCCGCGACCGGCTCCAGTCCGTTTCCGGTGGACCGGCGCAACCGTCCCCTCGCCCTCGATCCGCGCTGGCGGCGAAATCCCGACGCCCAATGCTGGCTCTGGAAGGACCATACCTCCTGGCGCGAGGCCGCGCGCATCACCGAGCTCGCGGCGCGGCATCGACCGCGTTACCTCGCGCGCACCGGCGGAGCCTATTCGTCCGAATGGTGGTGGTCGAAGATCTTGCACTGCCTCAACGTGGCGCCCCGGGTGTTCGAGGCCGCCCACTCCTGGGTGGAGCTCGCCGACTGGGTGCCCGCCGCGCTGGCCGGGGTCGACTCGCCCGAAGCGATCGTGCGCGGGATCTGCGCGGCCGGCCACAAGGCCATGTACGCCGACGACTGGAGCGGGCTGCCCGACGCGGAGTTTCTGGCGAAGCTCGATCCGCGCCTGGCGGCGCTCCGGGGCCGGCTCTACTCGAAGGCCTACGACGCCTCCCGCGCGGCGGGCGCCCTCGCTCCCCGCTGGGCCCGGCGCCTCGGCCTGCCGGCCGGCCTGCCGATCGCGATCGGCCAATTCGACGTGCACTATGGCGCGCTCGCCTGCGGCGTGCGCGAAGGCACGCTCGTCAAGGTGATCGGCACCTCCACATGCGACACGGCGGTCGTCGCGGCATCGCGCAGCACGCTGGACATTCCCGGCCTGTGCGGCATGGTCCCCGGCTCGATCCTGCCCGGCTGGATCGGCGTCGAGGCGGGCCAATCGGCGGTCGGCGATATTTTCAAATGGTGGGTGGAAGGGGTCTGCGCCGGCGGACCCGGCGAGTACCACGCCCAGATGGAGGCGGCGGCCCGCGCAAAGCCCGGCTCAAGCGGCCTGCTCGCGCTCGATTGGCACAACGGCAACCGGACCATCCTCGTCGATCCGCTCCTGACCGGCCTCCTGCTCGGCTGCACGCTCCATACGACCCGGGCGGAGATCTACCGGGCGCTCATCGAAGCGACGGCGTTCGGGGCCCGCGTCATCGTCGAGCGGCTGCGCGAGCATGGGGTGCGCGTCGACCGGGTCGTGTGCGCGGGCGGAGTCGCGGAGAAAAATCCTTTGCTGATGCGGATCTACGCGGACGTGATCGGCTGTCCGATGGAGGCGGCGGCCTCCTCGCAGGCGTGCGCGCTCGGGGCGGCGATCGCCGCGGCCGTCCTCGCGGGGGCGTTCGCCGACATTCCGGCGGCGCAGCGCGCCATGGTGCGCGCGCCCGCGCGCCGCTACCGGCCCGATCCGGGCCGCCGCCGCACCTACGACCGGCTCCATCGCCTTTACCGCCGTCTGCACGACGGCTTCGGCGGCGTCGGCGGACCGGCCGATTTCTCCCGGGTGATGAAGGACCTCCTGAAGATCAAGTTCGAGGGGACCAAGCCTCGGAGGACTTGACCTCCGCGATATCAAGTTCTCCGAAGCCCGACCCCGGCTCTTCTTTTTTCCCATGATCGCCCTTGAAACTCCCGAGATCTGGTTCGCAGCCGGCGCCCAGCCGCTGTACGGGCCCGAGCCGCTCAAGCGCGTCGCCGCCGACGCCGAAAAGATGGCGGCCGCCATGGCCGCGTCGGACCGGATGCCCCTGCCCCTGGTCTTTCAGGGCGTGCTCACCACGGCCGAGGGCGTCCGGAACCTCTGCCAGTCGGCCGACGCCGATCCGCGCTGCGCCGGGCTCGTCCTGTGGATGCACACCTTCTCGCCCGCACGAAGATGGATCCGCGGTCTTTCGGGGCTCCGGAAGCCTTTCGCCCATCTC
>JBOHXF010000430.1:0-2797 GCA_050737455.1 Opitutaceae bacterium
GCAGCAGGCGCTGGGGCCGCTGCCGGAGCCGGCGCCGCCATCTGGTTGCCGCCTGCGGCAGCACCCGGAGCAGCGGATTGATCGCCACCTGCAAGGCCGCCATGCCCGCCCCGATTAAAAATAAGCTCGGCAGCGCGGCCCAATAGGCGTGGAGCCAGCCGAACGCGGCGCAACTGACCGCCGCGAGGAGGAAGGAGGCCAAGATCACGGGCTTCTCGCCCCAGGCCGCGATCATGAGGCCCGCGGGAATGGACATGGCGCCGTACGCCGCGAAGAAGGCGAACGGCATCAGGCCGGCCGTGGCCAGGCTCAGGTGAAAGCCGCCGATCACGTCGGGAATCAGCGGCCCGAGCGAATTCGTCAGGACCGAGATCGCGACGAAGACCAGGAACACGTAGGCCACGAGCAGCCGGTCCGGCTTGAACGCGGCGGACTGGGAGGAGGGGTTCACTCCACGGTCGTCACCTTCTCCAGGCGCTCGAATTGGGCGGGACGCCGACCACCCAACGCGGCGAAGGCGAGCGAAGCCATCTGCGGCGGCAAGAGCTCCAGCGCGGGAAGCGCGCGCGCAGGGGCAGCCGGAAGGCGGAACGGTCCCGCGGGTGCCTCCCGGCCGACCAACGCCGCCCGGCCGTGATGGTCCAGAATATCCTGGAACATCCCGCGATTGAACGCGCTGACGGCGGGATCGCCCTCGAACACCATCGTGAACACATCCGAAGCGAGCATTTCCACCGCCCCATGCCGGAATGCGGCGCTGCTCATGCCCTCCCCGTGGACATGCGCGGCCTCCTTCGGGATCATGCCGCCCAAGTTCGCCGCGGTCAGCGAACGCCCGCGCCCCAGGGTGAAGAAACTGCGCACGCCACGGAGCGTCGTCCGCAGTCCGTCCACGTGCTCTTTCCAGTGCACAAGATAGCTATCGAACGCCGCGGGCATCGCGCGGTACTCGCCCAGCGCGTCCTCGAATCGGCCGCCGCAGCCGTGCTCGGCCAGCCAGTCGAGGGCGACCAGCGCCGTGACCGACGTCTTGCAGGACACGGCGAACTCCGGCCCCGCGAGAGTCACGATCGCGAGGTCCGCGCGGCGGGCCAGGGGCGAATCGGGCGTGTTCGTGATGCCGACGATGAAGGAGCCGGGCACCTTACGTTCAAGCAGCCGCATCGTCTCGGCCGTGGATCCGGACTGGGAGACCGCGACCACGGCGTTCTCGGGCGCGAGCAGCCGCGGCGCCGCGTACAGCAGCTCCGAAGTCTCGACCATGATCGAATCGAACCCCGCATCGATGAGCCGGAGGTGAAGCGGATGGAGGACCGCGAAGGATCCGCCCATTCCGGTCAGGACGATCCGCCGACGCCGGCCCTCCCGGAGGTCTCGGAAAAGCGCGTTGAACTCGGGCCGCGGCCGCAATGCCTCGATGGTCGCTGCGAGCGCTCGCGGCTGATCCAGGATGTCCTGGAGGTAGGGACTGTCGTACGGGTCGGATTTCTGGTCGCTCATAACGGAAGGCGCCCGACCCGGTGCAGCCACGCCCCGCCGGCTCCTATCAGTCCGACGTCGTTGCCCAGGGCCGCGACCTCAATCCGGGTCTGCGTGGCGGGGACCTGGGTCGCCAGCCGCCGCACCATGTCCCGGGCCTGATCCAGGAAAAGCCCGGCGCTTTTCGCGACACCGCCGCCCAGGGCGATGACGTCGGGACAGAACGACGTGACGAGATTGACAAGCCCGAGCCCGACGTACTCGGCTTCGCGCGCCAGCGCCCGCCGGGCTAGAGGCTCGCCGGCGCCCGCCCGCCGGCAGATCTCCTCGGGCCCGGCGGCGGGCGTTCCCGGTTCGGCCTGGGCCCGGTACCACGCCTCCAGCGCCGGGCCCGACGCCAGCGATTCCCAGCAACCCTTGAGCCCGCAATAGCACTGCGGCCCGCCGCTATGATCGAGCGCGATGTGGCCCAGCTCCGGATGGGCGCCCTTTGCTCCGCGGAAGAGTTTCCGGTCCCGCACGATTCCCGCGCCGATGCCCGTGCTGATCGTCACGTACAGGAAGCATTCCGCGCCGCGACCGATGCCCCAGGTCGCCTCGGCGAGGCTCGCCGCGTCGGCGTCGTTCTCCAGCGCCGTTTCCACCCCGAACGCCTCCGCGAGCCGCGGCCCGATCGGCGCTCCCCGCCATCCCGGAAGCAGCCCGGCATCCTCGATCGTTCCCCGGAACGGATCGACGGGGCCCGTCGCCCCAATGCCGATGCCGTCGATCTTCCCGCCCGCTTCCGCCTGGGCGTCCCGAAGCAGGGCCGTCATCTTCGCGAGCGCCCGCGGGAATCCGGCCTCGGCTTCGGTGGGGACATCGCGCCGCGACCGGACTTGGCCGTCCGATCCGATCACGCCAACGGCGATCTTCGTTCCTCCGATGTCGATTGCGCCGATCATGCTGGAGGATGAGCCAACCATCGGGCAGGTCTCACCCGGGGATAAGAGAATGGTGATCGCAACGCTGCAAAAAGTGATGACGTCCGCCGGGGCGTCCTCCTGCGCGGTTGCGTCTTTATCGCCGCTCCATGTGCTTGGGCGAATGCCCCCCCTGGAAAGCAGGCTCCGTTCGTTGATCCGCTCCGCGCCTGCCGACGCCGCCCTGCCGACCACACGGATGTTGGGCCGGCGCTTCGCCGTTTCCTACACGACGGTGTTCCGGGCGCTGCGCCGGCTCGCCGAGTCCGGCGAGGCCTGGCAGCACCCGAACGGCCGCTTTTATCCGGCGGCCGCCCAGGCCCTGCTCGAGCGGCCTCGGCCGATCGCCTGCCTCA
>JBOHXF010000431.1:0-5432 GCA_050737455.1 Opitutaceae bacterium
CTGCTGTGCTACCATTACACCACCAGGCAGTGGAAAATCTCTGAGGACGCAAGTCCGTCTTCGCCTGCGGGAAGCGAGCGGAGGAGGGCGGTTTCCGGCGATGGATGCGCCGGAAAACTGGAGCCGGCGACGGGAGTCGAACCTGCAACCCCCTGTTTACAAAACAGGTGCTCTGCCATTGAGCTACGCCGGCGCGGAAATCAAAGAACCCTAGGGAAATCTCTTCTCTCACGGCCCGAGTCCCGGAGGGCCCAAGCTGGTGGCTCCCCGGGGACTCGAACCCCGAACCTACTGATTAAGAGTCAGCTGCTCTACCATTGAGCTAGGAAGCCAAAAATACAGAGGTCGAAATTCCCGCGCCGCCCCGCCGATGTCAAGAGCCGAGCCGCTCCGCCCGCGAATTTCCCCTTGCCAACCGCGCCGGGAACGCTGTGGTGGACCCTTCTCGCATGCAAAAGACCAAGAAGTCCGTCGCCAAGCGGTTCAAGCTGACCTCCCGAGGCAAGCTGGTCCGGCGCACGCCCGGTTTCCGCCATCTGCTGGCCGCCAAAAGCACGAAGCAAAAGCGTCGTGCCTCGAAGGACAAGCTCGTGGCGGAAGGGCACGCCGCGCCGCTGAAACGCTGCCTGCCTTTCGGACTGTAACCGTCAAGGCTCCGGGATCCGCATCCCGGTCGCCCGGCGATCCCAGCGCCTCCCTCAATCGCGCCCGGCGGGTGAAACCCAAGCCGACCCGCCGGCGCCCAACCCAAGGAATTCACCAACATGGCTCGTGCAACCAACTCCCCCGCGTCGCGCAAGCGCCGCAAGAAAACGCTGAAATACGCCAAAGGCTATTTCGGCAACAAGTCCAAGCTGTTCCGCTACGCGAAGGAGGCCGTCCAGCACGGCTGGCAGTACGCCTATCGCGACCGGAAGAAGAAGAAGGCCGAATGGCGCGGTCTTTGGATCGTGCGCCTGAACGCCGCCTGCCGAAATGCCGGCATCAGCTACAGCCGATTCATCGAAGGGCTGCGCGCCGCGCAAATCGACCTCGACCGGAAGGTCCTTTCCGATCTGGCGATCCGCGACGAGGCCGCCTTTGCCTCGCTCATCCAGACCGCGCGCGAAGCGCTCAAGCAAAAGACCTCGGCCGCGCCGAAAGTCTGAACCCGGCCGGGGGCCCGGGCGCCGAAGACCGGTCCGCGGGCCGGTGAGCGGCGCGCGGCCCCCCCGAATCCCATGCAGGACGAACCCTCCTCGCTTCTCGCCAAGGCGGCGGCCGAAATCCCCGCGCTGCGCGACCGGCCGGAATTCGAGGCGGCGAAAGCCCGCTACGTCGGCCCCCACGGCGAACTCACGGCGCTCATGAAGCGCCTTGGGGCCGTCCCCAAGGAGGAGCGCCCCGCGGCCGGCCGGAAGATCAACGAGATCAAGGAGCGCCTTCAGGTCCTTCTGGCGGAGGCCCTCAGCCGGATCGAGGCCGCGGAGATCGCCGGTCAGCTCGGGCCGGCGCCCGACCCCACCCTGCCCTCGCCGGATCCCGGTCCGGGCACCCGCCACCCGCTGACGCTCGTCCGCGAGGAGGTGAGCCGGATCCTCCGCAAGGTCGGCTTCGCCGTGGCCGACGGACCCGAGGTCGAGACGGAGTTCTACTGCTTCGATGCCCTGAATACGCCTGCGGAGCATCCCGCGCGCGATGCCCAGGACACCTTTTACCTGCCTGACGCCGCCCGCTTCGGCAACGTGGCCCGCCGGACGCCCGGCGAGAAATATCTGCTGCGGACGCACACCTCCTCGGTCCAGATCAGAACCATGCTCAAGGGGCCGCCCCCCATCCGCATCATCTCGCCCGGGCGGGCGTTCCGGCGGGACACGACGGATGCCTCGCACAGCGCCAATTTTCACCAGATCGAATGCCTGTGCGTGGACCGCGCCGTGACGGTGCGCGACCTGAAGGCGCTCATCGATTACCTCTTCGAGTCGCTGCTCGGGCCGGGCACCCGGACGCGGTTCCGGCCGCACTATTTCGGCTACACCGAACCGAGCTTCGAAGTCGACCTCAGCGCGAAGCACCTGCCAAAGGTGAAAAAGGAATGGATCGAGATAGGCGGCTGCGGCCTGGTCGATCCGTCGGTGTTCGCAGCGGTCGGCTACGATCCGGCCATCTGGACCGGCTATGCCTTCGGCATGGGCCTGGAGCGGCTCGCGATGATCCTATACGGGATCGACGACATCCGGGTCTTCGCTCAGAACGATCTGCGGTTCCTGGGTCAATTCGCGTGAAGGCCTCCCTCCAGTGGCTCCAGGATTACGCGGATCTCGCCGCCCCCCCCGCCGAGATCGCCGAGGCGATCACTTTCCTCGGCTTCGAGGTCGAGGGGATGGCCGCGGTCGGCGCGCCGCGCCTCGAGAGCGTCGTCGTGGGCGAGGTCCTCGCCCGCGACCCCCATCCGAATGCCGACAAGCTGTCGGTGTGCCGCGTCAACGTCGGTCCGGCGGGCGACGTTAAGACGATCGTCTGCGGCGCGCAGAACTACCGGGTGGGCGACCGCGTTCCCGTGGCGCTCCCCGGCGCTCTGCTTCCCGGAAACTTCGCGATCCGGCAATCGACGATCCGCGGACAGCTTTCCGACGGGATGATGTGTTCCGGCAAGGAGCTCGGAATCGGTGACGACGCCAGCGGGCTGCTGATCCTGGCCGATCGCCCGGCCGTGGGCCGCCCGATCAACGAGGTGCTTCCCCCGCCGGACACCGTATTCGACGTGGAGATCACGCCGAACCGGCCCGACTGCCTGTCGCATCTCGGCCTCGCGCGCGAGCTGGCCGCCTGGTTCGGCGTCCCGCTCCGTTATCCGAAGCTCGCCGCGGCGCCGACCGACGTGCGCGACGGCGCGGAGGTCCCGCCCTCGCTTCTCGCCGGCGTCGAGGTGCGCGACCCCGCGGACTGCCCGCTGTACAGCGCGCACGTCGTGACCGGGGTGAAGGTGGGCCCGAGCCCCGACTGGATGCGGCAGCGCCTGTCGGCGGCGGGGCTGCGCCCGATCAACAACATCGTCGACGTGACCAATTACGTGATGCTCGAATATGGCCAGCCGCTGCACGCCTTCGACGCGCGCCGCCTCGGCGGCTCGCGGATCGTCGTGCGCCGAGCCGCGGACGGCGAGAAGATCGTGACGCTCGACGGGCGCGAGCGGACCCTCAACGGCCGGATGCTGGTCATCGCGGATGCCCACCGGCCGGTCGTGGTCGCCGGCATCATGGGCGGCGAGGACTCGGGTGTGGCTCCGGACACGACCGATCTCGTGCTCGAAGGGGCGGTCTTCAGGCCACAGTCCGTGCGCCGGACTTCGCGCCAGCTCGGGCTCGCCTCGGATTCCTCGTACCGGTACGAGCGGGGCGTCGATCCGCACCTCACCCGGGAGGCGGTGCGCCGCGCCCTCGACCTGATCGCCGGATCGGCCGGCGGCCGGGCTGCCGCGGGTTCGTACCTGGTCGGCGGAGAGGCTCCCTGGAAACGGGAGATCGCCCTCTCGACGGGATTCGTCCGCGAGCGGCTCGGCTTCGATGTGCCCGACGCCGAAATGAAGGAATCGCTGGAGGCCTTGGAGCTCAAGGTCTCGCACGAGACTCCGGCATCCGGCGGCGGCCTAGCCTGGACCGTTTCGATTCCGAGTTGGCGTGACGACCTGGACCGGCCGATCGACCTCGTCGAGGAGGTGCTCCGCCTTCACAGGACCGACCGCATTCCGCCCGCGCCCGTCCTCGCCCCCGGGCTCGCCATGGACGACGATCCCGCGGTCGAATTCAACCGGGCCGCCGTCGCCTACCTCGCAGGCCACGATTTCCACGAGTGCGTGAACCTCGTGCTCAGGCCCGGCAGGGAGGTCCAGGCCTGGGCCCCGCCCGCCGCGGCCCGGGAACTCGCGCTCGCGAATCCGTTCGTCGAAGACCAGTCACATTTGCGGCCCAGCCTGATCGGAGGCCTGCTCGAAACGCTCCGTCTCAACCTCTCGCGCGGCGTGCCCGTCGACCGCCTCGCGGAGGCCGGCCGCGTGTTCGTCGGGTCGAACGGGCAGAACTGGGAATGCGCGGGAGCGGGCTTCATCCTGACCGTAGACGACGAGCGCCGCTGGAAACGCCGCGACCCCCCTGATTTTTACACGGCGAAGCACCACACTGCCGCGCTCGCCGGGATTGCGGGGATCGATTTGGAGCGGCAGCCGCTCGCGCCGGTCTCTCACGAGCTTCCCGGATGGCAGCCGGGCCACGCGGTCGCCGCCGGAGACATCGCCCGCGGCTGGACCGCCGCATTCGGCCTCCTCAACCTCGCCGCGACCAAGGCGCTCGGAGCGTCCGGGCCTGTTTACGCCGGGATGCTTTCGGTCCTGCCGGAGAAGCTCCCCGGGCGCGGGGAACGGCGCCGGTACAAGGAATTGGGCCTGTACCCCCCCGCCCTGCGCGACATCGCCCTCGCCGTGGACGCGTCCAGCCCCGCCGCCACCGTGCGCAAGCGCCTGGCACAAATCGCCCGGGCGAGTTGCGGCCCGGCATTTTCGGTCGAGGCGGTGACGGTTTTCGACGTTTACGCCGGGCAGGGATTGGCTGTGGGCAGGAAGAGCCTCGCCTTCTCGCTCGCGTTCCGCGCTCCGGACCGAACCTTGACGGACGCCGAGGTGAACGCCGCGTTCCAGAAGATCCAGGACGAGCTTGCCAAGGAACCCGGGTTCGCCGTCCGCAAGTGATCCCGCGATGCCATCGCCCTCCGACTTCAACCTCGAGCTGATCGCCCGGCTCGCCCGGATCGCGCTGACCGACGAGGAGAAGGCCCGCTTCTCGGAGCAGCTCGGCGACGTTCTCGCGTACGTCGAGCAGCTGAAGGAGGTCGACGTCTCGGGCGTCGAAGCGACGGCGCATGCCCATCCGCTCTCCAATATCTGGGGAGAGGACGAGGCCCGGCCGGGCCTCGCGCCCGAACAGGCGCTGCGCAACGCCCCCGAACGGCACGACGGCCTTTTTGTCGTGCCGAAGGTCGTGGACTGACCCGATGAGCGCGCCCCTGCACTACCGCTCGGCCGCCGAACTGTCCGCCGCGCTGGCAGCCCGCGAGATCTCCTCGGCTGAGATTGTCCAGGCGCTGATCGACCGCGTCGCCCGGATCGACCCGCGGGTCCGGGCGTTCAATTCCCTCGATCCGGACTCCGCGCTGGCGGACGCGCGGGCTTCGGACGAACGCCGGGCCGCCGGAACGGTCCGCGGAGCCCTCGACGGGATCCCGGTCGGCCTGAAGGACGTGATCGCGGTCGAGGGGCAGCCCCTCACGGCATCCAGCCGCATGCTGGAGACTTTCGTCTCGCCCTACGACGCCACCGTCACCCGCCGCCTGCGCGCGGCCGGCGCGATC
Organism: Opitutaceae bacterium; assembly: GCA_050737455.1. GTDB lineage: Bacteria > Verrucomicrobiota > Verrucomicrobiia > Opitutales > Opitutaceae > Palsa-1447. The sequence continues at coordinate 5,383 of JBOHXF010000431.1, forward strand.
CCGTGGGGCCGCCTCAATCTCGACGAGTTCGCGATGGGTTCATCCACGGA
>JBOHXF010000432.1:0-11124 GCA_050737455.1 Opitutaceae bacterium
TAGTCGAACGTCGTGCGGCGGATCTCATGGCACAGGCGCAGGAATCCCTTGGCTCCGCCGGCCCTCTCGAAAACGTAGACGCGGTCGACGGCCTCGCAGGCCCGCACGAGGGGTGCGAACATCTCCCGCACAACCCACGAGATTTTCAGGCCGGTCCGCTGCGCCTTGAGGGAGGTCGCCACCTGGAGGCCCTGGACGATGTCCCCCAGGGAGGAGGGCTTGATGATCAGAATGTCGGTCAAGGGGGTCGGGGTGAAAAATTTGACGTGCCGGCCGTCGGCAGGTCAAATTTTTCAACCTGACTCCCTCCATTTTCATTCTCTCCGCCGCCGGCTGGCTCGTCGCCCATGCTCCGGAGTCCGGGTTGCGGGCCTTGTCCGCGGCGTTGGGCGAAGCGCTGCTCCGGGCGGCGCCGGGCAGGCGGCGCCTGATTCTCTCGAACCTGCACCATGCGTTCCCGGATCGTGGCGCGGCCTGGCGCCTTCGGACGGCGCGGGCCTCCTCGCGGCGGCTGGTCGAAACCGTCCTGCTTTCGCTCGCGACGCCCCACCTGTCCGAGGCGCGCGTCCGCAGAATCGCCCATCTCGGCGCGTCCGCCGAAGCGTGGGCCCGCGAATGGGCGGCGCGCGGCCGGCCCGTCGTGCTCGGAACCCTGCACCTCGCCCTATGGGAGTCGCAGACCTGGCTCAAGCTGCTGAGTCCGGTCCCGCTGCCGGAATTCGGCGTCATCTTCCGGCCCCTCGACAGCGGGCCGGCGGACGCCTACGTGAAGGCGACCCGGGAGCGCTTCGGCATGTGGCTGCTGTCGCGCAAGGAGGGCTTCGCGCAAGCCATCCGGATTCTTCGGGAGGGAGGGGGCATCGGCGTCCTGTTCGATCAGAATGCGGGCGAACGCGGCGCCCTGACGATCTTTCTCGGCCGCGTCTGCTCGACGACCGAACTGCCGGGCCTGCTCGCGGCGCGATTCGGTGCCGACCTGCGCGCCTTCTATCCGAGGCGCACCGGATTTTGGCGCGTCTGTTTCGAAACCCGGGCCATCGATCACGACGGCACGGTCGCCGGGATGACCCTGGCGCTGAACCGCTGGCTGGAGGGCGCGCTCGCGGCGGACGATAATCTGTGCGCTTCCTGGCTCTGGGCGCACAACCGCTGGCGCAATCAGGACATGCCGCACCGCCGGCTTCGCCTGGAGGCCAAGCGCAATCTCCTCTGCGAGGACCTCGGCCAGCGAAAGCTTTCAACCCTGCCCCGGGGCACCCGGATCTGGGTGCGACTGCCCAATTGGCTCGGGGACGTCGTCATGGTGCTCCCGCTCATCCGGGCGCTTCGGGCCTCACGGCCCGATGCCGAGATCACCGTGTTTGCCCGGAACGCTTTCCGCCCCCTCCTGGACGCCGGCGATCTCGCCGATGTCGTCGAGCCGCTGCCTGAAAGGGGATTCGGCTACTGGCGGTTCTTTCGCCGGCTGCGCGCCCGATATCCCGATGTCTGGATCGCCTTCACCCATTCTCCGCGCGGCGACCTCGAAGGCTGGCTCGCGGGCGCTCCTCAGCGCTTCGGAATCCGCCGCCACCGCCGAAGCCGGCCCCTCCTGACCCATGCCTTCCGGCCGCCACCCTCCTTCCGGGAGGCGGAGCATCATCAAACCGAACTTTGGGAAATGTTCCTGCGCCGGTTCGGCCTGGAGGGACCCATACCGCGAGCACCGGCGCTCCGAGTGGAAAATCCGGAGCCCGCCGCCCTCGCATCGCCTGTCATCGGTTTGATCGCAGGCTCCGAAAATCATCCCGCCAAACGCTGGCCGGTCCCTCTTTGGCGGGCGCTCGTCGAGGCCCTGCCCAACGAGCGGTTCGCGCTCTTCGGAACGGCGGGAGACTGTCCGGTGACGGCCGCCATCGCAGCCGGCTTTCCGCCGGAAAAGGTCGAGGATCTCGCCGGCCGGACCGGCCTTGCCGATTACATCAGCCGCCTGGAGCGCTGCTCCGTCGTCGTCGCCAACGACACGGGCGGCATGCACCTGGCCAACGCGCTCGGGGTGCCGCTTGTCGCTCTCTTCGGCCCGACCAACCCGATCCGCACCGGTCCCATCTTCGCGGCCCCCCTCGCCGTCCTTCAGCCGCCGGGTTGTCCGCCGCAGGGCGGGGCGGGATTGGATCTCCTTCCCGTCGCCGAGGTCGTTCGAGCCGTGCGCGCCCTCCACCCATGCCTCTCCTTGCCGTCACCGACCTGAGGACCCACTTTCACACACGGGGCGGCGTCGTGCGCGCCGTGGACGGCGTGAGCTTCTCCGTCGAGCGCGGAGAAACCTTGGGCATCGTCGGCGAATCCGGCTCGGGCAAATCCGTGACCGGCTATTCCCTCATGGGGCTCATCGCGCAGCCGCCCGGGCGGATCGAGGGCGGAACGGCGCTGTTCGCCGGCATCGACCTCCTCCATTGCGCGCCCAAGGTCGCCCGCTCCATCCGCGGCAAGCGGATCGCGATGATCTTCCAGGACCCGATGACCTCGCTCAATCCGTACATGCGGATCGCCGACCAGCTGATCGAACCGCTCCTCATTCACGAGCGGATCGCCCGGCGCGAGGCCCTCCGGCGAGGCGCGGAGATGCTGGCCGCGGTGGGCATCGCCGATGCCTCCCGCTGCATGCGCCAATATCCCCACGAGTTCTCGGGGGGCATGCGCCAGCGGGTCATGATCGCGATGGCGCTGATCACGCGCCCCGAACTCCTGATCGCCGACGAGCCGACGACGGCGCTGGACGTCACGGTCCAGGCGCAGATCCTGGAACTGATCCGCCGAATGCAGCGCGAGCTCCGCATGGGCGTCATTTTCGTCACCCACGATCTCGCCGTGGTCTCCGGCTTGTGCGACACCGTGCTCGTCATGTATGCGGGCCGGATCCTGGAATCGGCCGCGACGCGCGAATTATTCCGCCGGCCGCTCCATCCCTATACCCGGGCCCTGCAGCGGTCGATTCCTGCAACCCAGCCGAAGGGGGCCGTGCTGCACACGATCGCCGGCCTTCCGCCGGATCTTTCGCGGATCGGACCGGGCTGCCCCTTCGCCCCACGCTGCGAGTTCGTCGTGGAGCGCTGCCGTGCGGAGCCCATCGCGCTCGCCGAGACGGAGCCGGGCCACGCGCAGGCCTGCCTGCGCGTGCAGGCCGGCGAGATCCTACCGGGGACACCGTGAGCGCCGATCTCCTCGAACTGCGGGGCGTCAAAACCCACTTTCCCATCGAAAGCGGCTTCCCGCGGCGGCGTGTCGGCACGATCCGCGCGGTGGACGGGGTCAGCTTCAGCCTCAAGCGGGGCGAGGTGCTCGGACTGGCCGGCGAATCCGGCTGCGGCAAGTCCACCCTGGCGCGGACCATCGTGCGCCTCGTGCCGGCGACGGACGGGTCGGTCATTCTCGATGGACGCGATCTCACCCGCGCTTCGCCCAAGGAGCTCCTTGAAAGCCGCCGCGACCTCCAGATGGTCTTCCAGGACCCGTACGCCTCGCTCAATCCGAGAATGACGGTGTATGCCGCGCTCGCCGAGCCCATGCTTGTCCATCGCCTTTGCACGCCGTCCGAGGCGCCCGCCCGCGTCGCCGACCTGATGAAGCGGGTGGGCCTCGCGCCGCGCTTCGTGCGGAAGTATCCCCATGAATTCTCCGGTGGCCAGCGCCAGCGGATCGCCATCGCCCGCGCGCTCGCGCTCGAACCCAAGCTGATCGTGGCTGACGAGCCGGTCTCCGCACTGGACGTGTCCATCCAGGCGCAGATCCTCAACCTTTTCGCCGAGCTCGTCCGCGAGATGCGCCTCAGCCTCATCTTCATCTCGCACGACCTCTCGGTGGTGAAGCACATCTCCGACCGGGTCGCCGTCATGTACCTCGGCCGCATCATGGAGATCGGCCCCGCGGCGGAGGTGATCGGGCGCCCGGCCCATCCGTATACCCGGGCGCTGGTGAGCGCGATTCCGATCCCCGATCCGGATCGGGAGCGCTCGCGCCAGCGCATCGTGCTCGCGGGCGATCCGCCCTCCCCGGCCGCGCCGCCGCCCGGCTGCCCGTTCCACCCGAGGTGCCCCTCCGTCAAGGAACGCTGCAAGGCGGCGGTGCCTCCGCTCGACCTCTTCCATGGCCGCCTCGTGGCGTGCATCCGTGCCGCCGAAATCTAGGAATGCCGGGGTTACGCAGGCGGGCTCCCGCTCTGAACTTTGGACACGCGGCACACCCGAGTGCCCCTTCCGCAACGCAGACCACGGCAAAAAGCGGTCGGAAATGGATACGCTTTTGTGCAACCCTGGATTAGCTTCCGCCGGTCCCGGGAAAACCGATCTGCCGGAGCGCCTCGTAACCGGCGATCCCGGCCGCGGTCGACAAATTCAGGCTCCGCAAGGAACGGTTCGCGTGCGGTATGGTGATCCGGCTCTCCCGCAGCTCCTCGTGAAGCCACGCCGGAGCGCCCGAGCCTTCGTTGCCGAAGACCAGACCGTCGCCGTCGGCGAAGGCCGCCGTCCAGAAACTCCGCTCCGATTGCGTCGTCAGGAGCCACATCCGCCGCGGGGCGTACGGGCTCTCCCTAAAGCTCTTCCAGTCCGCATGCTCGTGGACGTCGAGCGAGTACCAATAGTCCATCCCCGCCCGGCGCAGGCGCCGGTCGGTGATCTCGAAGCCGAGCGGCCGGATGAGATGCAGTCGCGAACGCGTCAGCGCGCACATCCGGCCGATGTTTCCGGTGTTCTGCGGGATTTCCGGCTGAAACAGGACGAGATGGATCACTCGACCCGGAGCCCCGTGTTTTCGCCCGCAAGGACGCGGCACTCCGGGCGGGCGCCGGTTTGCGCGAAGGCCTCCGCCATCGCCCGCTCGACCTCGGCGGCTCCCGAGCGGGCCGTGACGCAGAGCACGCTCGAGCCGCTGCCGCTCAGCCAGCCCGCGTAGGCGCCGGCCGCGATCCCGGCGGCGATCGACTCGCGCCCGCCCGGGATACTGGGGAGCCGGTAGGGCTCGTGCAGGAAGTCGCCGCCGGCGTGGCGCAGCTTTTGGAAATCGCCCGCGGCGAACGCCGCGACAAAATAGGCGGCGCTGTTCACGCTGCGGACCGCGTCGAAAAACGGCAGCACCGTCGGGAGCTCGCCCCGCGATTCCTTGGTGAGCAGCTCCAGATCGGGCGAGGCCACGACGAAGGCGAGTTCGGGCGCGATTTCGATGCGCACGGCGTCGCGGTAAGCGCCCGTTTGCGGGTCGCTGCGGGCGACGCAGAACCCGCCCAGGATGCCGGCCGCAGCGTTGTCGGGATGGCCTTCGATCCCGGTGGCGATCCGCACGAGATCCTCCCGCGTGAAGCCGGCCCCGCGAAGGGCGTTCAGGCCGCCCAGGACGCCGGCGATCACCGTGACGCTTGAACCGAGTCCGCGGGCCGGCGGCACCTCGCCTTCGATCCGGTAGACGAAGCCGCTCGGGGCGAGTTCGGCCGCGGCGAAAAACGCGGCGGCGGCGGCGGCAACCATACCCTGCGCGCGGCGATCGGCCGGCCGATCCGGCTCGTGCCCCGGACCGGCCGAAGGCCGGAGCGTCACGCGGTTGTGGAGCGCGAGCGCCAGACCAAGGGTGTCGAAGCCCGCCCCGCAATTGGAGGTGCTCGCCGGCACCCGGACTGTGACGCTTTCGCGAAGGGACTCCATCGGTCGGGGGTCAGATTTTCCGCCGCTTGAGCACATTGCGCAATTCGCCGAGTTCGGTCCTGCGCTTCAGATCCTCGCGCTTGTCGAACAGCTTCTTGCCCGTCGCAAGGGCGATCTCGATTTTCACGAGCGCGCCCTTGAAGTACAGGCGCAGCGGCACGAGCGAGCGCCCTCCCGACGAGAGCGCCTCCGCGATCTTCCGGACCTGATGGCCGTGCAGCAGCAGCTTGCGGCTGCGTTTCGCGTCGTGGTTGTAGATGTTCCCGAATGCATACGGCTCGATGTGGGCGTTGTGCAGCCAGACCTCCCCTTTCTCGACCCGCCCGAATGCGTCCGATATCTGCGCCCTTCCCACCCGGATGGACTTCACCTCGGTGCCGCGAAGCTGCACGCCGGCCTCGAACCGTTCGCCGATGAAATAGTCCCGCAGCGCCTTCGCGTTGCGAATCTCCGTGTACCGCTGCGGGTCGTTGTGGCTTTTGGCGCTCAGTTCTGCCCGGCTTCGTAGCTGATCTTTTCGTCGATGATCTCCCGCAGCGCGATGTCCTCCGGCGAAAGCTTTTCCAGCGATTCCACGAGGGGCCGGTTCCCCCGCTTAAGCTGCTTGACGCGGCGCGAGACCACGTTGATCAGGACATTCGGATCGTTGATCTTGGCGAGGGCCTGTTTGATATAATCGTCTCTCATGCGGGTAATCGGCCATGTTCCCGAGCGCGGGGGGCTCCGTCAAGGGCATAACAGCCTTGCGAACCGGCCCGCGGCCGGGATTTGCTCGGGCGCATGCTGATTGCCTGCACCACCATCGGGACGCCCGGCGAGGCGGAGCGGCTCGCCGCCGAAACCATCGCGCGCGGGCTCGCCGCCTGCGTCGAGATCTCCGACGTGGTCAGCCATTACCGCTGGCAGGGCCGCCAGGAGCGTTCCGAGGAGCTGAGGCTCGCCTTCAAATGCCTGGAAAGCCAACTCGCCGCCCTGGAGGGCTACGTGCTCGCGCAACATCCGTACGAGACTCCCCAGTGGATCGTGCTCAAGGTGGAGCGCGTTTCCGAAAAGTACTTGTCTTGGGCGCGCGCCGCCGGTACGACATCAACCCTTTAACCCTTCATCTCCACCATGTCGCAGCACAAGAGCCTTCAAGGAGCCAGCGGTATCATACGGAAACGCAACGTCTTAAAGAGATTCGAGCGAATAGAGATCCTCCGCAGGCGCGGCCAGTGGAAGGACGGAGACCGCGTGCAGGGTCTGCGCAAGACCAAGCCGGACATTTAAGTCGGGCGCAGACCCGGGGACGGGGATGCACGGGTTGCTCCATCACCTCCTGACCTGGTCCTCGGAGTTCAAGGACTGGTACATGGGATCCCTCGGCAGCGGGGGCTACCCTCTGATTGTGCTCCTGATGGCGATGGAGAGCTCGATCATCCCGATTCCCGCCGAAGCCGTGGTGCCCGCCGCCGGCTATCTCGCCCTGACCCAGGGCCGGCTCACTCCCATGGGAGTGATCGTCGCGGCGACCGTCGGATCGTGGCTGGGGGCGAGCCTCATGTATTGGGCCTGCCGCTGGGCGGGCCGGCCGCTGATCCTGCGCTATGGGCGCTATCTGTTCATCCCGCCCGCCCGCGTGGAGCAGGCGGAGCGCTGGACGGCGCGTTTCGGCCATGTCGGCGTTTTCATCTCGCGTCTTCTTCCGGTGATCCGGCACCTGATCGGGATCCCGAGCGGCATCCTCCGGCTCGGGTACGTCAAGTACTCGCTGTACACCCTCGCCGGCTCCCTCATTTGGTGCTCCGTGCTGACCGGCATCGGCGTGTTCGCCGGGCGGAATCCCGAACTGCTGCACGGCGACCTGCGCACCTGGTCGATCTGGATTTTTGCCGCCGCCGCCGTGCTCGGCACCCTGTACTACGCCTTGGTGGTCCGCCTGGCCCGTGCCGACCGCCCCTAGCGATCCTTGTGTATGTTTTACGACAACCGCCGTCGCCCCGGTCCAATGAGTCGAGCCCTTCTTCCCTCTGGAGGGGGCGAGGTCGGGAAATCGACGGACTTCGCCGTATGAAATCCGGAACATAACCAGGTATTACCAGCCCGTGTTGTGTCTCAGAAGTGAGAATACATATGCCCGGTCGATTTTGGACTAGGACAAGGCGCATCAGCGGGGGGCATCCCCAGCGGGCCATCACCCGCTTCTGCAACGCCGTCCGAGACCGTAAGCGGCCGGCGGCGTGTTGGCAACTGTAGGATCCAACATCGGCGCAGCCCGCGAACCAGTTCCACGGCGGGCGGTCTAAGCCGCATGCGCGGTTTCCCCCCCCTTCGGCTGGCGCTCGCCTTGGCCGCCTCGTGCGCCCTCTGCGGAATCGGCCGCGCCGACCTGCCGCCGCTCAACCTGCAGCCCACTTCGGACATGCTGCCCGGCAAGTTCGTCTGGGCCGATCTGTTCACCGGCAACCTGACCGACGCCGCGCGGTTCTACACCGAACTGTTCGGCTGGACGGCCTCGCCTGTGAAATTGCCCGCGTCGTACAGGAAAGCCGACCAGCAGAGGCGCGCGTACGTGGTCCTCTACCGCGAATCGGAGCCGGTCGCCGGGATCGTCCAGCGGCCGGCGGGCACAACCCCGCATCCCGCGCGGTGGGTGAGTTACATCTCCGTGGGCGACGACCTCGACGGGGTGCTCGCCTCGGTCGACGGGGCCGGCGGCCGAACGCTTGCTCCCAAGCGCGAGGTTCCTCGGCGCGGCGCGGAGGCGATCGTGGCCGACAACGAAGGGGCCGTGGTAGGGCTCATCCAATCGAGCACGGGCGATCCGCTGGACCGGGCGTCGGCACCCGGCGATTGGAACTGGCACGAATTGTTCGTGAAAAACACCGCGAATTCCGCCGCGTTCTACCGTCGGGTCTTTCACTATTCGGCGGAACCCGATCGCCGCGGCCGGTGGCCGGGGCACTTCATCCTTCGTTCCGGCGGCAGGCCGCGCGCCGGCATCTCGCCCTTGCCCGACGATCCCGGAAGCCGCTCCGACTGGCTCGGCTTCGTCCGCGTCGAGAACATCGACGCCGCCGTTCGGAAGGTCGCGCGCCTGGGAGGAACGGTCGAGGTGGCTCCGGGCGCGCCGGAGCTCCAAAGCCGCTTCGCCATCATTTCCGATCCGACCGGCGGGACCTTCGGCCTCGTGCAAATCATCCCCGCGGCCGCCGAATCCGATCAGCCATGAACACCCTCCGCCGCATCCTGTTCGCCCTCCTTTTCCTGATCGGCCTCGCGGCGGCCGGATGCGCGGGCGTCGGCTACGAAGGCCCCGGGGTCGGCGTGTACTACGGACCCGAGCCGGGCCCGTGGTTCAACGGCCCGTGGATCTATGGCCATCGCTGGCACTACCATCACGGATGGGCGCACGTGCATCCCTGGGGTCCGTGAATCGTGCTCCATGACGGGAACGACTCGCGGAAGCGATGGTCGGTGAGGGTCGTACCCTTTGCCCCTTCTCTCGCTTTATGTACAGAATCCTCGGCATCGTCATCATCCTTATCGGCGCCTACCTGATCTACCTGGGCGTCAACCGGAGCCATTCGCTCGCCGGCAAGATGGATAGCGCCGCGGCCAGCGTCTCCAATTCCATAAGCGGCAACCAACATCAGACCACTCAAACCGTCGAATGGGTCGCGGGAGGCGTTCTGGTGATCGTCGGTCTAGCGGTTGCGTCGCGTCGGCGCGTCGCCTGAACCCCATGCTGCGCTACGCCATCATCTTTCTGATCATCGCGCTCATCGCCGCCGCGCTCGGTTTCGGCGGCATCGCCGGCACCGCGGCGGCCATCGCGCGGATTCTCTTCTTCGTCTTCCTGGTCTGCTTTGTCCTCGCGTTGATCTTCGGCCGCGGCGCGCCGCGACCCTGACGACGGCTGGACGGGCGCGATGCGCCGGGCATAATCTCCCGGCATGACCGCCTCCGTCCGGATCGCGCCCGAAGTCGCCGACGCCTTGCGGCGCCGCAGCCCTGTGGTCGCGCTCGAATCGACCCTGATCACCCACGGCCTGCCGCCGCCAGACAATCTTCGGACGGCGGCCGCCATGGAGGCGGCGATTCGCGCCGCTGGCGCCGTTCCCGCCACCATCGCGGTCATTGGGGGCCGGCCCACCGTCGGCATCGGGGCCGCCGAGATCGCCCGGCTGGCCGGCCTTCCGCGGGAGCGCGTGCGCAAATGCAGCCCCCGCGATCTTCCGTTCGCGATGGCCCGGGGGGAGGACGGCGCGACCACCGTGGCCGCGACGATGGCTCTCGCCCAGTTGGCGGGAATCGCGGTGTTCGCGACGGGCGGCATCGGCGGCGTGCACCGCGGGCGCCCCTTCGACGTGTCGGCCGACCTGATCGAACTTTCGCGGACCCCGGTCGCCGTGGTCTGCTCCGGCCCGAAGGCGATCCTGGATTTGCCGGCGACCCTCGAGGTGCTGGAAAGCTACGGCGTCCCCGTGATCGGCTTCGGCACCGCTACGCTGCCGGGCTTTTACACCCGCTCCTCCGGCCTGGCCGTCGACGCCACCGCGAACAGTCCCGCCGAAGCGGCGCGGATCGTGGCCGCCTCGGCGCGACTGGGTGCGGGCCGCGGTCTTCTGATCGCCGTCCCTCCGCCCGCCGCGCACGCCCTCAAGGGCGATGCGGCGGACGCGGCGATCGCCCAAGCGGTGCGCGAAGCCGACGAACGCGGGCTGCTCGGCCGGGCGCTCACGCCGTTTCTGCTGGCACGGGTGGCCGAGCTCACGGACGGAGCATCCCTGCGCGCCAATGCCGCCCTGCTGGAAAACAATGCGCGCGTCGCCGCGGAGATCGCCGCCGCCCTGGCCGGATGCTCATGATCTCCCCCGATCAGCGCTTCGCGAGCGACAATGCCTCGGGACTCTGCCCCGAGGCCCGGGACGCCCTCATCGCCGCCAACGAGGGCGCCGTCGCCGGCTACGGCGACGATCCCTTCACCGCAGGAGCGAGAGCCGGATTGCGCCGCCTGTTCGAAACCGAATGCGAAGCTTTCTTCGTATTCAACGGCACGGCGGCGAACGCCCTGGCGCTCGCCGCGCTCTGCCGCCCGCACGAGAGCGTCCTCTGCCACGAGGAGGCCCACGTGCACACCGACGAATGCGCCGCCCCGGAATTTTTCGGGGGCGGCTTGAAGTTGGTTCCGCTTTCGGGAGCGGCGGGCAAGATCGATCCCAAGGCCATCGCCGGGGTTGCGGCCCGTGGACACGGCGTCCACAGCTCAAAACCGGGCGTCCTCAGCCTGACCCAGGCCACGGAATGGGGCACCGCTTACTCGCCCGCGGAGATCCGGCTGCTCTGCGCCCGAGCCGGCGAACACGGCCTGCGGATCCACATGGACGGCGCGCGCTTTGCGAACGCGGTCGCCGCCTCCGCCGCCGCCCCCGCCGAGCTCACCTGGCGGGCCGGCGTGGACGTCCTG
>JBOHXF010000433.1:0-18572 GCA_050737455.1 Opitutaceae bacterium
ACCTGGTTCTTGGTGAGGGCGGACACGAGCGAGCAGATCCCGAGGTAACCGGCCGCCATCAGGATGGCCCCTAGGTAGCTCGTTGCGACCACGCCCCAGTCCGGATGCCCGAGGTAACCGATCGTGATCGCCATCGGAAAGCTGAGGAGGACGGCCACGGCGATGAACGCCCAGGCCGCGAGGAACTTGCCGAGGACCGCGCTGAGCGTGGTCACGGGCAGGGTGAAGAGCACCTCAAGCGTGCCGGACCGCTTTTCCTCGGACCACAGACGCATGCCTACGGCCGGCACGAGGAAGAGATACAGCCAGGGAAACGGATCGAAAAAGTAGAGCAGGGTCGCCTGGTCGTGCTCGAAGAACGACTCCAGGAAGAACGCGATCCCCACGCTGGCGATCAGAAAGACGATCAGGACCACGTACGCCACCGGCGAGCGGAAATAGCCGAGAAACTCGCGCTTGAATACAGGAGCGACTTGGGACATGGCGAAAAATTCAGGCGTCGGACTGGGTGAGGGAGCGGAAGATCTCGTCGAGGCGCGCGCCGGGCCGGCGGGCCTGGAACTGCGCGGGGGTCTCGTCGACGATGACCCGGCCCTGGGAGAGGATGATCACCCGGTTGCATATGGCCTCGACCTCCTCGAGGATGTGGGTCGACAGGATTATGGCCTTCTCGCGGGCCATGCCTTTGATCAGTTCGCGCACCTCGTGCTTCTGGTTCGGGTCGAGCCCGTCGGTGGGCTCGTCAAGGACGAGCACGGGCGGATCGTGCAGCAGAGCCTGGGCGAAACCGACCCGTTGCTTGAAGCCCTTTGACAGCGTTTCCAGCGTCTGCTTGCGGACGGCCTGCAGATGGGTGAGCCGCGCCGCCCGTTCGATCGCCGCAGTGGCCTCAGCGCCGTGGAAGCCGCGCACCTCGGCCATGAACCGCAGGAATTCGTCGACCGTCATCTCGGGATAGACCGGGGCGTTCTCGGGCAGGTAGCCGATCCTGCGCTTCACCGCGACGGGCTCGGCGGCCACGTCGATCCCGTCGATCCTCGCCCGGCCCGCGTCCGGGCTCAGGAAGCCGGTGATCATTTTCATCGTTGTCGATTTGCCGGCGCCGTTCGGGCCGAGAAAACCCAGGATATCGCCCAGTCGGACGGTGAAACTCACGCCGTCGACCGCGCGTTTCGCGCCGTAGTTTTTGACGAGACTTTGAACTTCAATCATGGAGTACGGAGATGGGCCCGCCATGCGGGCGGAAAGTTCCGGCGTACGCGCCCGGGCGGAATCATCAAGGATAATCTTTCGCCGGGCGGCTCCCTCCCCGGGGAGGCCTTACCATTTTGTAATGTTTGAGAAAGGATCGGGTTAGGCGGGACCCCGCTCGGTTCGGAGCCGGAGCTGCCCGCAGGCCGCGTCGATGTCGTGCCCCTTTTCCCGGCGGAGCGTCACCGAAACCCGGGCGCGACGGAGAATCGCGGCGAAGGCCTCCTGGCGCTCCACGTCCGGCCGGCGCCAGGGCAGGCCCTCGACCGTGTTGTAGGGAATGAGGTTCACGTGGGCGTGGAGCTCGCGCGCGATGTCGCGCAGGCGCCCGGCCTGATCGTCCGCGTCGTTCACGCCCTCGATCAGGATGAATTCGAGGGTCACCCGGCGGCCGTGCCTGGCGGCGAAGGCCTTCACGGCGGGCAGCAGCTTCGCGAGCGGGTAGGCGCGGTTGACGGGCATGATCCGGCTGCGGACCTCGTCGGTCGCGCCGTGCAGCGAGACGGCGAGCCGGAAGCCGAGGGGCTCGTCCGCCAGGCGGAGGATCTTGGGGACGAGCCCGCTGGTCGACACGGTGATGCGGCGCGCGCCGAACCCGAGGCCCCAGCCGGCGTTCACGATGGTGAGCGCGCGGATCAGGGCGTCGTAGTTGGCGAGCGGTTCGCCCATGCCCATCACGACGAGGTTGTCGAACGAGGCGAGCTCCGCGCGCTCCCGCGGCGTCCGCTCGTCCTCCCGGTAGCAGACCTGGAGAAGCTGGGCGACGATTTCGCCGGCGGAGAGGTTGCGCCGGAGCCCGGCGAGACCGCTCGCGCAGAACGCGCAGGCCATCGCGCAGCCGACTTGGGTCGAGATGCAGAGGGTTTTCCGCGAGCGGTCGAGGCCGACCCCTTCCTGCGGAGCCCGGATGACCACCGTCTCGATGAGCGAGCGGTCCTCCAGTTCGAGCAGGAGCTTGTCGGTCACGTCCGCCGACCGCCGGTCGACGAGGAGCGCGGCCGGCATGAGGGTGAAGCTCTCCGCTAGCCAGGCGCGCAGCCCCTTCGGCAAGTCGGTCATGTCTTCCCAGGAGCGGGCCCGGCGCTTGTAGAGCCAGTCCAGTATCTGGCTCGCCCGGAACGCGGGCTCGGCGCGTTCGCGCAGCCGCGCGGCGAGCGAGTCGAGGGTCTCGCCGGTCAGCGCAGGCTTGGCGGGGGCGAAGGGCATGGGAGCGGCGCCAGACCGGCCCGAAGGATCGGCCGGGCGAGCCTCGTTTCACCCGGGCCGGGCTTCAGTCCCCGCCGCGGCTCCGGGCGCCGGCGCCGCATCGGCCCCGCCGCGGGCGGGGAGGGCCTTGGCCAGCGCCCGATTCACCGCGCTCACGACCGCCTTGATCGAGGCGAGCTCGATGTTCGTGTCGACGCCGGCTCCGAAGTAGGCGTCGCCGCGGGCGGTCCGGATCTGGATGTAGCTCACGGCCCGGGCCTCGGCTCCGCGGCCGAGCGAGTGTTCGGCGTAGCTCACCACCTCGAATCCGGGCAGCGCCGTGTCCCGCAGGGCGCTCACGAAGGCGTCGATGGGCCCGTTCCCTGTCCCTCCGATCTCCCTGTCCCGGCCGCCGATCGATACGCTGGCGGAGCAGCGGACCGCCCCGTCCCGGTCCGCCGCGTGGAATTGGCGCAGGGCCACCGGGCTCGACCGTTCGAGGTACTCGCGGGCGAAGGCCTCCCGGATTTCCGGCGGGCTCAGTTCGGTTCCCTTCGTGTCGGCCAGGTCGTTGATCAGCCGGCCGATCTCCTTGTGCATGGGTTTCGGGAGCTGGAAGCCGAACTCGTGCTCGAGGATGTACGCGACTCCCCCCTTGCCGGACTGCGAATTGATTCGGATGATCGCCTTGTAGCTGCGGCCGATGTCGGCCGGATCGATGGGGATGTACAACACGTCCCAGGGCGCTCCGGGCTGCTGCCGCGCCCACGATTTCTTGATCGCGTCCTGGTGGGAGCCGCTGAAGGCCGTGAACACCAGTTCGCCGGCGTACGGCTGGCGCGCCGGCACCTCGAGCCGGGTGCAGCGCTCATAGGTTTCGCGGATCGAGTTGATGTCCCCGAAATCCAGCTTGGGGTCGATCCCGTGGGTGTAGAGGTTCAAGGCGGCCGTCACGATGTCGAGATTGCCGGTGCGCTCCCCGTTTCCGAACAGCGTGCCCTCCACCCGGTCCGCTCCGGCCAGCAGGGCGAGCTCGGTCGCGGCCACCCCCGTGCCCCGGTCGTTGTGTGTGTGCAGCGAAACGATCGTCGCGTCCCGGCGGGTCAGGTGGGTGCACATCCATTCGATCTGATCGGCGTGCACGTTCGGGGTCGCGTATTCCACCGTGGCGGGCAGGTTGAGGATGATCTTCGCCGCCGGCGCGGGCGCCCAGACATCCGACACAGCCTCGCAGATTTCCAGGGCGAAATCGAGCTCGGTGCTTGTGAAGCTCTCCGGGGAATATTCGAGGCGCAGGTGGGTGCCGGAACCCACAAGGGCGGCGCTTTCCCGTTTGAGCTGCTCCACGGCCCGGGTGGCGATCCGGACGATCTCCGGCTTGCCCAGGCCGAACACGTGCGCGCGCTGCGCGGGCGATGTCGAGTTGTACAGGTGAAAGATGACGCGGCGCGCCCCCTGGAGCGATTCGAGGCTCCGGGCGACCAGGTCCTCGCGGCATTGGCAGAGCACCTGGATCGCGACGTCGTCCGGGATCCGGCGCTCGTCGACGAGGCGGCGAATGAAGTCGAATTCGATCTGGGAGGCGGACGGAAAGCCGACTTCGATTTCCTTGAACCCGATGCGGACCAGGAGATCGAAATACTCCAGCTTCTCCTCGACGCTCATGGGTTGGGCGAGCGCCTGGTTTCCGTCGCGCAGGTCGACGCTGCACCAGATCGGAGCGCGCGTCAGCGTGCGGTTGGGCCATTGCCGGTTGGGCAGGTCGACCGGCGGAAACGGCCGGTATTTGGCGTGGGACGTAGCTTGCATGGAATCCTAAAATGCGGACCGAAGTCCAAAATTACGAACGAAAGACGTGAAGAGGGGATCGCAGAACCAACGCCCCCGCGACAGGGGCGGCTCCTACAGTCAGGCCAACGCACGACCCGGCCGCCACGCGGCCGGCTCAACGGTCGTGCGCGTTCGTAAGTCGAAGGTCCTGGCGGGAAACGGACATGCGGGATTCGGCCGCGATTATCGACGCAAATGGCGGCCGGTCAAGTTTCGTGTTGCAGCCGCGGTCGGCCGGAGCATCGTGCGCGTCGGCCAGGCGCCATGCATGGGCAGGCGCGTGAACCCCGCCAGGGCCGGAAGGCAGCAACGGTAACGACGTCCTCCCAGTGCCGTGGAGTGCCTGGCCACTTCTCCTTTTCTCACCGCGCATGTCCTACCAGGTGATCGCCCGCAAATGGCGCCCGCAGACGTTCGATGACGTCGTCGGGCAGGACCACGTGGTGCGCACCCTCAAGAACGCGATCGACCGGGGAAGGATCGCCCATGCGTACCTGTTCGTGGGGCCCCGCGGAACCGGCAAGACCTCCCTCGCGCGCATTTTTGCGAAGGCGCTCAACTGCACGAACGGTCCGAAGGCCGATTTCCCCGCGGACGATCCGGCGGCGCTCGCGATCGCGGACGGGAGCCATCTTGACGTCATCGAGATCGACGGCGCCTCGAACAACGGTGTGGACCAGGTCCGGGACCTGCGCGAGACCGCGCGGTACGCTCCGGCGCAGGGCCGCTTCAAGATCTACATCATCGACGAGGTGCACATGCTCTCAGCTGCGGCCTTCAACGCGCTGCTCAAGACGCTGGAGGAGCCGCCGGCGCATGTGAAATTCGTGTTTGCGACGACCGATGTGCAGAAGGTGCTGCCCACCATTCTTTCGCGGTGCCAGCGGTTCGACCTCAAGCCGATTCCGGCCGGGCTGATCGTCGAGCGGCTGAAGAAGATCGCGGCGGCCGACCAAATCGGGATTGCGGACGACGCGCTGGCGAGCATCGCGCGGATGGCGGACGGCGGCATGCGCGACGCCCAGTCGATCCTGGACCAGATGATCTCGTTCTGTGGCGGCCGGATCGAGGAGGCCGATGTGCTCGACGTATACGGACTGGTCTCCGCCGGCAAAGTCGCGGAGCTGGCGGGCGCGGTCGCCGCGGGCGACGACCGGAAGATCGTGGCCCTGGTCGACGAATGCGACGCCGCCGGGCGCGACCTCGCGAGGCTCCTGGCCGATCTCCAGGCGGCCGTCCGCGAGGCGCTTCTCGCGGCCATCGCGGCAGGCGGGCGGAGCGGCCGGCTCGGGGGCGCCGCGCTGACCACCGAGCAGCTCGCCCGGATGCTGGACGCCCTGCGCGAGGGCGAAAGCGGAGTGAAGCTCGGCCTCGCCGAGAAGATCAATTTCGAGGTGACGCTGCTCAAGGCGGTCGAGGCGAGCCGGGCCCGGGCCATCGACACCTTGATCAGGGAACTTGCGGCGTTGGCCGGCGGAGCGCCGGAGCCGGGTTCCCCGCCCGAAAAAAAAAAGACCTGAGTGAGCGCCTGGAGGTCCGCCTCGCGGCGGCCCTTGGCGGCGGAGTGACGGGCCGGGATCCGGAGATGTCCGGCGCCGCGGTTTCGCCGCCGCAAAGGACGGCGTCCGCGGCGTCCGGTCCGGCGAAAACGGAGAGGGCCGCACCCGCTCTTTCGGCACCGGCGGATACGCGGAATGGCGAGGAGGTGGAACGATGGCCGGCCGAGGAGGACGAGGCGGCCGCCTTGGGGACGGCCGCGGACGCAGGCGCGCCGTCGGATTCCGCTGCGGGCGCCCCGGGGACGGGGGAGGGCGACGCCGGCGGCGCGATTGCGCCGTCGATGGAAGGGGAGGCCCCGCAAGCGCCTCCGGCGGCCCCGGGGCCACCGCTGCCTTCGGTCGAGGAGGCGGTCTCGCAGGTCCCCGCGGAGTTGCGCGAGCTACTGGATGACCTGTTCCGGGCTCGATTCGCACGGGTGCGCCGGATCCCCCCGGATGCGCTCAAACCGAATTAGGGCCGCTTCGATTGGATTGTGGGCCGCGTCCAAATGGCGGCCGCCCTGTGAGCAACGCCGCGGTCAACGGCCGCCGCGATTCCATCGGAAATGCGTGCATGCTAGACTCTTTGAATTCCCAAACGCGGTGGCAACAGGTCAAGTTTTTGAATAGGGCCATTCGATGGTCTAGTCGAAGCCTCGCTAGACTCCTCGAATTCCCAAACTCATTGCGATCAGGTCAAGTTTTCCGGCGGAGGGTCTGAGGCGAAGCCTCATTAGCCTTCTAAGCCTGTCCCCGCATCCGGCTTGTCGGCGACGCTTCGCAGATACAGATAGGTTTCCGCCCGCAGGACGTCATGGGGGGGCAGGAGGCGCACCGGTGCCCGGAGGTATTCGCCTGCGGTGATGTTTTCCAACACGTCGAGGCGGGCCAGGCAGCCGGCGTCGATCTCCCAGATTTCCCCTTCGATGGAGCGGCCCGGAGGACGGGTCTCGACCATGCCCGGATACCCTGGCAGGCGATACAGCCGGTAGGTCGGCTCGGTTCTGGCCTCCGCCACGAACCGCTGGCCCGCGAGATGGGCATGGTTAGCACCACGACGTTTCAGGGTGCCGTAGACGAAGATCAAGGGCATCGGGTTGCGCGCGAAAAAAACGGACGCCCGTTCAGGCGGATTCAGAGCTTTCCCGGTCTTGTGGATCGGTGAACGCCGCCGGAAGGGGAGATGACCGGAGGAACGGTGGAGGCGCCGCGGGTTGAGGAACGTCTTGGATGGGTGTGAAGGCGGCAATTCTGGCTTTGCGGCGGAGAGAGGGCTTCAAGGCAGAGAATCGGAGCCGGCGGGCGCCGGAAGCATTTCGACCGCGACCGCTGTCGCATTGTCCCGGCCTGAGGCTTCGACCGCCTCGTGGACAAGGATCCCGGCGATTTCCCCCGCCGGGGCGGCGGATTGCAGCACCTCCCCCAGGCGGCGGTCCCAGAGCCCGTCGACCACGCCGTCGGTGCAGAGGAGGAAGCGGTCTCGGGGGCGCCAGCCGATCGCCCCGATCTGCGGCTCCAGAAATTGATGGCCGGCGCCGAGCGTCTGGTCGAGCGCATTGCGCCGCGGATGATTCCTGGCCTCGCGCTCGTTGATCTGGCCGGTCCGGCGCAGCCATCCCACATGGGTGTGATCCTCGGTGAGCTGCCGGAGCCCCGGCGACGGTGCGGCGTCCGGCGCGCCGGCCGCGGGCAGGTAGTAGATGCGGCTGTCGCCCACGTGGGCGAAATACATCCACTCCGGCCGGAACCAGGCGAGGCTCAGGGTGGCTCCCATGCCGGCGCATTCCTCGTAGCTCGCCTCGAGCTGAAGCAGATCGTCGTGAATCCGTCCGAACAGCTCCGTCAGGATGTCCTGGAATCCGCTTTGCAGTCCGCCTGCCGAGAGGCGGAACGCCCGCGGCACGAGCGAGGCGATCCGGTCGATCGCGAACCGGCTGGCGAATTCCCCCGACTGGGCCCCGCCCATGCCATCGCTCACCGCGAAGAGACAGTCCGCCGTGTCGAGGTTCGTCCGCCCGGTCGTGCCAAGATGCTGGATCTGGCGGCCGTCGGCCCGCAGCGCGATGAAGGCGTCCTCGTTATTGGGCCGGAAGCGGCCGCGGTGAGTAAGGCCGGACCAGGCGATTGCGGCCGTGCTCATAGGATCGTCGCGAATTCGAAGTCGATCAGGCAGAACCGCCCGTCGGCGATGCGATAGGTGACATTGCGGATGTCCGGATCGCCGTGCCGGACACCGTAGGTCTCCAGCTCGGCAAACAGTTCGGCCCGCCGCTTCTCGTTGAGATGCTCGACGCGCGCCCCGCAGTTGGTCGTGACGATCCTCAGATTCGGCGGATCGACCGCGAGCAGCCGCGGCACGAACGGACAGGCGCCGGCCTCGAGATGGCGCAGGACGCGCACCTCGTTGTCGAACCTTTCGCGGGACCTGGGCCCGCGAAAAGTCTTGTGCACCCGTCCGTCGTAGCCGATCCGGACGAGCGCGCGCTGGGTGTTCTTGATTTCGCGCATGCGCTACGGTGGAGCAATCCCACCCCGGTGCAGCCGCGAGGTCAACGGCGCCCAAAGTCCTCACCGGGCGAGGTCTCCGCCGGTGCCGACGCATTCCTACGGGTCTATACATGGTAATACATGTGAAGCTCCTGACGGCCGGCAATTAATGAGCGGGTTGGCATTCGGCGTGCTTTATCCCACCCCCGGGGACACACCCGTCCCCGTGAATCAATCCACCTCACTGTAACCCGCCCACTAAGACCATGACCCCAAAAAGAAGTCATCAATCGGCGGCCGAAGGCCGGCGCGCTTCGGCCCTGGAGCCCATCGGCCGAAGTCTCATTGACAGCCGGGACCCGGCCGAACAGAACTAGGGCGATTATGGCCAAACTCAAACTCGAGTACGTCTGGCTCGACGGCTACACGCCCATTGCCAGCCTGCGCAGCAAAACCAAGATCGTCGATGGGGACCCGTCCAAGCTGACCCTCGCCGAACTTCCCATGTGGGGCTTCGACGGAAGCTCGACCCAGCAGGCGGAGGGCAAGAATTCCGACCTGCTCCTCAAGCCCGTCGCCCTCTTCCCGGACGCGACGCGCAAAAACGGATTCCTCGTGATGAGCGAGGTGCTCATGCCGAACGGCGAGCCCCATCCGACGAATTCCCGCGCGACGATCGCGGACGATCCGGACACCTGGTTCGGCTTCGAACAGGAGTATTTTTTCTTCAAGGACGGCCGACCGCTCGGGTTCCCAGCGCAGGGCTTCCCGCCGCCCCAGGGCCCGTACTACACGGGGGTCGGCTACCGGAACGTCGGGGACCTCGCCCGCGACCTGGTCGAGCAGCATATCGACCTGTGCGTCGCGGCCGGGATCAACATCGAGGGCATCAACGCCGAGGTCGCGAAAGGCCAGTGGGAATTCCAGATCTTCGGCAAGGGATCGAAAACCGCCGCGGACCAGCTTTGGGTCGCCCGGTACATTCTGAGCCGGATCGGCGAACGCCACGGCATCGACATCGAGTGGCACTGCAAGCCGATCCGCGGCGACTGGAACGGCTCGGGAATGCACACCAATTTTTCGACGAAACACATGCGCGAGGTCGGGGGGAAGGCCTACTTCGACAAACTCATGGCGGCGTTCAACACGGTCCGCGACGAGCATATCGCCGTCTACGGCCCGGACAACCACCTCCGGCTCACCGGGCTGCACGAGACGCAGTCGATCGACAAGTTTAATTTCGGCCTCGCCGACCGTGGGGCCTCGGTTCGCATCCCGCATAGCTACGTGAACAATCACTACCGCGGCTACCTCGAGGATCGCCGGCCGAATTCCGCGGCCGACCCGTACCTCGTCGCCTCGCGCATCGTCAAGACGGTCATGAGCGTTCCGCGTTCCTGACCTCCGGCCGCGTCGCGGCCGAGCTTCGCACGGGGAGGCGCCGAGGCGCCTCCCCTTTTCATTTGAGGAGCATTTCCTTTACCGATTTGCCCGCCGGGATCATCGGCAGGACGTGCTCGGTGTAGGGGACGACGACGTCCAGGACGTAGGGGCCGTCGCAATCGAGCATCTCTTGGATGGCGGGCCGCAGATCGGCCCGCTTGAGGACGCGCCGGCCCTTCACCCCGAAGCCTTCGGCGATCTTCACGAAATCGGGATACAGGGCGTCGGGATTGTCGGGGCTGCCGATGTTATCCTCCCTGCCAAGGATCGTGTTGCCGCGGACGCTGCCATAGAAGCGGTCCTCCCACTGGACCACCATTCCCAGGTGCTGGTTGTTCAGGATCATCGCCTTGGCCGCGATCCCTTCGATATGGGCGGTGGCGAGCTCCTGCACGTTCATGGCGAACGAGCCGTCGCCGTCGATGTCGATGACTTGCTTGTCCGGCCGGCCCACCTTCGCGCCTAGCGCGGCCGGGTAGCCGAAGCCCATCGCGCCGAGCCCGAGGGAACTGATGTAGCGCCGCGGTTCGTCGAAGCGGTAAAACTGAGCCGCCCACATCTGGTGCTGGCCGACTCCGGTGGTGATGATGGCGTCGCCCCGGGTCAGCTCATAGAGGGCGCGCACGGCCTCCTGGGGCTGGATGTGGCGGCTTTCCTCGTAGGCGAAGGGATGTTCCCGCTTCCATTGCGCGATCTGCTCGTGCCAGGCGGCTGTGTCCGGGGGGGCGAATCGTCGGGCGGCGATCAAGGCGTTGAGCCGGTCCAGCGCCACCTTGACGTCGGACAGGATCGGTAGCTGAACCCGCTTGTTCTTGTTGTGTTCGGAAGCGTCGATGTCGATGTGGACGATCTTGGCGCGGGGGGCGAAAGCCGAGGTGTCGCCCGTGATGCGGTCGTCGAACCGGGCGCCGACCACGATCAGCAGATCCGACTGGTCGACGGCCCAGTTCCCGTAGGCGCTGCCGTGCATCCCGAACCACTGCATCGACAAGGGATGCGTTTCGGGGAAGGCCCCGAGTCCCATGAGGGTCGTGGCCACCGGAATGCGGGTCTTTTCGGCGAATGTCCGAAGCTCCCGATGGGCGCCCGCGGAGATGACGCCGCCGCCCGCGTAGATGACCGGCCGCTCCGCCCCCGAGACGAGCGCAAGCACCTCGCTCAGGCGGGCGTCCTCGGCGCGGGGCTGCGCGTTGACGTACGGGTTGCGAAACTCAACGCTCGCCGGATACACCGGCTGGAAGCGCGCCTGCTGGACGTCCTTCGGAATGTCGATGATCACCGGGCCCGGACGGCCCGAGCGGGCGAGATGGAAGGCCTCCTTGAAGATGCGCGGCAGCTCCTTCACGTCCATGATCAGGTACGAGTGCTTCACGACCGGAAGGGTCATCCCGAAGAAGTCCGTCTCCTGAAAGGCCATCTTACCGATGTACTTGGTGAAAACCTGGCCCGTGATCGCGATCAGCGGGATGGAATCCATGAATGCGTCCGCGATCGCCGAGACGAGGTTCGTCGCTCCGGGCCCGCTCGTGGCCATGCACACGCCCACATTGCCCGTCGCGCGGGCGTAGCCTTCCGCCGCGAACGATCCGCCCTGTTCGTGCCGGGGCAGGATGACGCGGATCTTGTCCGTGCGGGCGAGCGACTGGTGCAGCTCCTGGGAGGCCCCCCCCGGGTAGGCAAAGACGACCTCGACCCCTTCTCGGACGAGGCACTCGACGGCGGCGTCGGCGCCCTTCATTTCCGGCCCGATTTCAGCTTGAGGGAATGCGGCTGGGGAGGAATGAGCTTTCATGAAAGAGACTGGCCATCCAACACGGCGGCACCTGGGGAGGCAAGCGGGGAGTCGCGGCGATTCGGGCTGGCTCCCGGCGCGCGCTTGGGCGATGCTCGCGGCAATGCCGAGAATGCTCTTCATCGGGGACATCGTTGGCCGGCCCGGGCGCGAGATCGTGGCCCGGGAGGCGCCCCGGCTGAAGGCTGATCGCGGCCTTGGCTTCGTGGTTGCGAACGGTGAGAACGCCGCCGCCGGGGCGGGGATCACGGGCATCCTGGCGAAGGCGATTTTGGGAAGCGGCGTCGACGCGATCACCCTGGGCGACCACGTCTGGGATCAGCGCGGATGGGATTCCGAAATCGCTGGATTCGACCGGGTCTGCCGGCCCGCCAACCTGCCGGCCGCCTGCCCGGGCCGGGACCATGTGATCGTAGAATCCGGCGGATTCCGCCTGGCCGTATTCACGGTGCTCGGGCGGCAGTACGTGAATCTCAAGGCCGACTGCCCGTTCCTGACGTCGGATCGCATGCTGGAGCGCCTCGCGGGCGCCGCCGACGCGATCATCGTGGAAATCCACGCGGAGGCGACTTCCGAAAAGCAGGCGCTTGGCCGGTACCTCGACGGGCGCGTGGCGGCCGTGATCGGCTCGCACACGCACGTTCCGACCGCCGACGCGGCGGTTCTGCCGGGAGGGACAGCCTACCTGACCGACTTGGGCATGTCCGGACCCTACGCCAGCGTTCTCGGACGGGAAATAGAACCGGTTATCTTCAAATTCATCAACGGGATGCCGAGGAAGTTCGACGTGGCGACCGGCGACGTGCGGCTGTCGGGCGCGATGATCGACCTCGCGGAGCGGGGTGGCCGGGCGTCGAGGATCGAACGGGTGACCGTCCGGGCCGACGGTTGACTTGACCGGCCCCGGGGCGGCCGGCACACTCAACTGCGGATGGATAAATTCCTCATCGACGTACCCATGCCTTCCATGGGTGCGACCGTGCACGAACTTACGGTGGTCGGCGTGAAGGTCCATGTTGGTCAGCGCGTGGCCCGGGGCGAGAAGCTGGCCGAGCTGGAGAGCGACAAGTCCGTGTTCGAATTCGAATCCCCCTGCGATGGCACGATCCAGGCCATCCTGGCCCAGCCGGGCGAGGTGAAGCCGTCCGGAACCCCCTTTCTCAGGATCGAAACCTCGGATTCCAGCCTCCGCCATTTGGAGTCGAACGGCGCGGCCGGGGCCTCGGCGGGCGCGTCTGCCGGCTCCGCCGCACCGGCGCAATGGACACCGCGGGCGATCAAGCTGGCCCAGGAGGCCGGTCTCGATCCGAAAACGCTGACCGACATCGAGGCGACCGGCCCGGGACGGCGCGTGTCGGGAGACGATCTTACCCGGTACCTTGCCAAGCGCCGGGCCGTTCGATAACCCCACCCCCCCCGTACCCCATGGTCGATTCCGTTTGCATCGCCGGCGTTGGCTTCGCCGTCCCCTCGACCGTCCGCGCCAACGCCGAAATCCTGAAAGCCTTCCCCCACCGGACCGAGGACGAAATCGTGCGTCTGACCGGCATCCGCGAACGCCGCCACGCCACCGACGACGAAACCGC
The DNA here is from genome assembly GCA_050737455.1 of Opitutaceae bacterium. Lineage (GTDB taxonomy): Bacteria > Verrucomicrobiota > Verrucomicrobiia > Opitutales > Opitutaceae > Palsa-1447. The sequence continues at coordinate 13,113 of JBOHXF010000433.1, forward strand.
CACCGACCTCGCGGCTGTGGCCGTCCAACACGCCCTGGCGCAGGCGGACCTCGATGTGTCCGTCATCGACGGCATCATCATGGCGACGATCATCCCGGATCAACCGGTCCCGTCCATGGCGAGCGCCCTTGCCCGGACACTTGGGATCCCCAAGGCCATGGCCTTCGACCTTAATGCCGCATGCTCCGGCTGGCTTTACGCGCTGGAGGTGGGCCGCTCGCTGATCCGCTGCGGCTCCTCGAAGAACCTCTTGGTGGTGACCGCCGAGCTGCTTTCGCGGATCACCAACCCCCAGGATCACGACACGGCGTTTCTGTTCGGGGACGGCGCCGGCGCGGCCGTTCTGACGTCGGGCTTGGGAGGCCACCGGCTGCACCGGTTCAAACTGGCGGGCGACGCTGATCAGTTTGAGGCGATCCAGCGCACGGGCGGCGGCGCCCGAATGCCAATGCCCCATCCCACGGGTTACGACCTGGAGCATTTCTACCTCCAGATGGACGGCCCCACCGTCTATCGGCACGCCATTGCGGGCTTTGCCGAACAGATCGCCGAGACGCTGGAGCGGGAGAACCTGAAGCCGGATGAGGTCGCCTGGGTGGTCCCCCATCAGGCGAACGAGCGCATCCTGCGGTCGGTCAGCAAGCGCGTGGGCATCTCATTCGACAAGTTCGTCGTCACGATCGCGCGATATGGCAACACCAGCGCCGCGAGCGTTTCCATGGCGCTGGGCTGGGCGGCGGAGGAGGGCGTTTTCTCGCCGGGCGACAAGATCATCGCCTGCAGCGTCGGCGCCGGCCTCACCTTCGCCGGCGGGCTGATCACTTGGTAAGCAGCCCACCGGCCCACCCGTCCTGCAGCTCGTAACTGACGATGCCGAGGGCGTAGATGGCGGCCGTTTCGCAGCGCAGCACAAGGGGGCCAAGGGTGATCGGTTCGAATCCGCAGGATTTCGCCAGACTCAGCTCCGCAGGGGTGAAGTCGCCTTCTGGGCCGACCAGCGCCAGGACGTCCTTCGGGGGGCGGCCAGCGCTTGCCCGGAATAAGGCGAGGACGGATTTCAGGGAATTGGCGCCGGGCTGGAGGCTTGCGATGAGCTTAAGGTCGTAACCGCGGGCCTTTTCCATGAAGGCACCCGCTGGCTGAATCGGCAGAATTTCCGGCAGCCATGGATTTCCGCACTGCTTAGCCGCTTCGAGCGCGGCGATTTCCCACTTTTCCCGCTTCCGGTCGGTGCGGTCCTCGTCGAGATGGACCTGCGTGCGCTCGCTTTCTAGCGGGGCGATGCGGGTGGCGCCAAGTTCGGTGGCCTTGCGGACGATGGCGTCCATCAGTCCGCCCTTCGGGATGGCCTGCCCGAGAGTGACGCGGTAGGGAAAGGAGCGCGCCTTTTGCCCGAAGCGGACGGAGAGGCGGGCGGCTTTGTGGTCGGCGTCCTGCAGCGTGCAGATCCATTCGGAGCCCCTGCCGTCGAACGCCGTGACGGTTGCGCCGGCTTGGGCGCGGTTCACGGAGACCAAGTGATGCGATTCCTCCGGCGAAAGCGCGATTTCTGCGGGATTGGCGGAAGGCGGGGAGGCGAAGACGCGGAAGTCGGCCATATGGAGAGGACGCTAACGATTGGGGGGAGTGGGTGACAAGCGCGCGAGCGTGACGGATGGGGCGCGAACTGCGACCGCCCCGTTTTCGCTCGCTGGGCGCGAAGCCCCGCCCGAAGGCGAACCGCCGGCGGCAGGCTTGCCCGAAGTCGGGGTCGAACCGACACTCCTTTAAAGGGAACCGGATTTTGAGTCCGGCGCGTCTGCCAATTCCGCCATTCGGGCTGACCTGTAACCGGCATGAAGCCTAGAGCGGGATCCGGGACTGTAAACGGAAAATGCCGGAAGAGGCGGTTCGGCATCCATTGGGGAGAAGGGCGGCGAGAACATATTTTGAACGTCCTGCGCCGGGACGCGTCTAGCCTCCTGTTCTTTTTGGAGTCTAGTTCATAGTCAGTTTGTTGTGTTTACATAGTCGGCAAGGGCGTCGGACCGGGAGGTTCGGCGCCCTTTCTCTATACGGGCGCACACGGCCCTCCACAGCCCGAAGCAATGCAGTGTGCTTGCCGCCGCCCCGTCCTTGTCGGGAGAAGGGGCGCGAGGATTGATGGCGCGCCGGTCCGGCGCGCCCACCATCGGATGACAATGAGGGACGGATGGGGCCCGGCGCGCCGCTTGACAGTCCCGAGGGCCGCTGGCTATCTCGGGGGCTCCAATGGAGACCGTCCTCGACCAACCGGTGCTGGTGCTGAACCGCCTGTGGCAGGCGGTGAATGTCATTGGCGCGCGCCGCGCCTTCGCGCTGCTAGCGCGTGGGCACGCGCAGGTTGTTCACCATCATGAGGATGATTTTCGGACCTTCTCCATGCTGGACTGGATCGACTTTTCCGAGAGCAATCCACCGCTTGACGGGACCGCGGTCCGTACCCCCAGTCGGACGATCAGGCTGCCGCGGGTCATCCTCCTCAGCTTCTTCGACAAACTGCCCTGCAAGGAGCTCAAGCTGACCCGCAACAATGTCTTCGAGCGGGACAAGAACACCTGCCAGTACTGCGCGCGGGCGCTGCCGCGCGAGCAACTCAATCTCGACCACGTCATCCCGCGCAACCGCGGGGGGAAAACCACCTGGGAAAACATCGTCTGCTCGTGCGTGCGGTGCAACACCCGCAAGGCAAACCGGCTCCCGCACGAGGCGGGAATGAGGCTGGTTCGCAAGCCGGTCCGGCCCAAGTGGCGCCCGGTGATCTCGCTCCTGCTGGGCAACCAGCGCCACGAGATGTGGAAGGACTTCCTCGACCTCGCCTACTGGAACGTCGAATTGGAGGACTAGTGCGGCTCCAATTTGGATTCCCGGATCGGGGAATCCGCCTGCCGACAACGGGCTTGGGTCTTCAGAGAATCTAGCGGGGCGAGAAGTCGATCGGGAAGTCCGCCCGGGTCGTCACGGGCACGCCGTTTTCGACTTTCGGCATGAATCTCCATTGGCGGACGGCGTCCAGCGCAGCCGCCCCGAACGCCGGATCCGTCGCGCTGGCCACCGTGGGGTCGATCACTTGGCCGCCCCGCCCGATTTCGAATGCGACGACTGCGCGCCCGGCCGTGCCCTTTCTTTTCAACGAACGCGGATATTCCGGCGCCGGCCCCACGAAGGGGCGCGAGGCGGCGTTCTGCAGCCCCGCGATCCGGCGCCGGACCATGCGGTCGAGGACATGCTCGCGATAATCCCAAGGCATCTGCGAGTTCAGCACCTCCATGCCATCTGAATACACGTGGAGTGTGTACTTGCCCGATCCCAGGCTGGCGGACATCGGAATCACGACGTTGACCCCTTGAGGCTCGCGGGGCCGCAAGTCCCCGATTTCCTGCAGGAACACCTGGTAGCCCAAATCCTCGGTATGCAGCTCGAGGACCAAAAACACGTGATCGAGTCGGAAGGGCGACTCGACGTCTGCATACAACTGGAACCTGTTGTTGATTTGATCCCCGCCGCTTTCCAGCATCACGCCTTCGGTGCTCACGCGCAGATTGCGCAGCGAAACGAACACCGGCATATATTCTTTGACCTGCTTGAAAGCGAAGCTGTCCGCGCTCCACGTCTCGTATTTTCCGTCGCGCACGATCACCGGCATGTTGCCGCGGGCATCGCGAACGACGCGCCAAACGCCGTTCGCACCTCGGGCGTAGAGCGCCTTTTGCGCGCGAACGACCGCGCCCGAGGCGGCGAAAGCGAGAGCGAGGCAAACGAAGGGAAGGCGGATTTTCATTTGGAGTGGCCGGAAGGGGCGCTGGGTCCGATCGGAATGCAGCACGCGCGGGAGAGGTATTCGCACTCTGGGTTCGCCGGGAATTCAGGGCTTTTACCGGAGATGGGCGCTGCCGGAAGCGCCGGGCTTCAGGCGAGGAGCCAAAGGGCGGGATGCGGGGCGGTCATTCCTTTTTCTGTCGGGCGATCAGCAGCACGGCAATCGCTCCGACCAAGTCGATTCCTCCGGCGAGAGCGCGGGCGGGGCGGGGCATGCGTGAGCGGATCGCCACGATGATGACGCCCTCCAGAATGAGCAGGGCGGCGAGGAGGTAAAGTGTTCTTTTGCGGTACATGGAGAAAGGATTTGGCGATCAGGTTTTCGCCAGAGGCAGTTCGATGCGGAATGTCGAACCCCCCGACCCGCTAGCCACGAGCACGATGTCTCCGTTGTGGCTCAGCATCACCCGCTTCGCGATCGCGAGGCCCAGGCCGGTGCCGCCTGCCCGGCCCGACAAGAACGAATCGAAGATTTGGTCCCGGATGGCCTCCGGGATGCCCGGTCCCGTGTCGGTTACCTCAAGGGTGGCGATCGGGACCGGGCCGCGCGCCGCCCGGCCCGCCATGAGATCGATGCGGCCACCCTCCGGCATCGCCTGCAGGGCGTTGAGCAGGAGATTCAGCAGCACCTGCTGGATCTGCCCCTTGTGCGCGTCGACGACGAGCGGTTCGGCGGCCGGAGTGAAGCCCATCCGGATCTGGCCCTGAGCGAGCTTCAGCCGCATCAGGACGAGCGTGTCCTCGACGATTTCCGTTAGGGGAACGGGCGCGTGAAGGCCCGACGGCGCCTGCGCGAAATTTAGGACCCGGGTGACGATCCCTTCCAGCTGGTCGAGCTTTTCCGCGATGACCCGCAGGTCCGTGAGCCGCGGATCGCCTGCGGGAAAATCCAGGCCGAGACCGCCCTGGAGCAGCTTGAGGACGGTGAGCGGATTGCGGATCTCGTGGGCGATCTCCGCGGCCAGGAGGCCCAGCGTCGTCAGCCGCTCGTGCTTGCGCAGCGATTCCTCGCTGCGGAAGACCCGGCGGTAAAGCTGCGCATTCTGGAGCGCCACGGCCCCGAGTCCGGCGAGCGCGGCGCATCCGCGCTTCTGCTCGTTGTCGAACCGGTGGATCCGATCGAGGAACACGGCGAGGACGCCCAGCACCTCCCCTTCGTAGAGCAGAGGGGTCGCGAGGGCCGAACGCAGGGTCCGATCCGGCGGAAGATCCGCGATGTCCCCGAATTCGGGCGACTGGAGATCCGCGAACGCGACGGCCTTGCGGGTCCGGATGGACGAGGCGGCCAGGCAGGAATTCAGGGGGAATTCCACGAGGGGCGGGAGCGCCGGCGCGTCGCCGCCCGCGAACGAGGCCGCGCGCACCGTGCCCGCGGCCTCGTCGAACAGGTACAGCGCCGCCGCGCGCGCGAGCATCATCGCCCGGGCGTCCTTGGTCAACGAGTCGAAGAGGGCCTGGGGCTCCCGTTTCGCGACCAGCGCCCGGCCCGTCGTGAGGAGCGTTTCCAAGTGGCGGGCCTTGTTCTGGAGGTGTTCCAATTGCCAGAGCCGGCCCAGGACCCGCGAGGCCTCGGCCGCGATCTCGGCGAGGCGCGCAAGATCGGCCGGGCCGAAGGCCCGCGGC
>JBOHXF010000434.1:0-7007 GCA_050737455.1 Opitutaceae bacterium
GAATGACTCGGGGCTGGGCTTTCATTGAAGCGAGGCCCGCGACCGCCATCGACGTCGCGACAAGAACCAGCGAAGCGGAATGTTTCATGGTCAATTTCGATTGTCTTCGAACCCGAACTTGGGCGGAGCGTGCAATGCCTGCAATTGGAGCCAAAGACACGTTTCTTTTATTCCCAGGGTGGACGCTTTACATCGCCGGACCCTGCTGGAACGGTGACAGCCGGTGGCTTTTCCGAACGCAGCTTCGCCGCTGTCCTCGACGGCGCGGCGCCTCCTCGCCGCTCGCTTTTGGCGGAGCATCGCGCAGGGGGCGCTGGTCGTGGACCTCTCGCTGTACTTGAGCGCGCTGGATTGGTCCGGCGCCGCAATCGGCGCCGTCCTGAGCGCGGCGGGCATCGTGGGTGCCCTTTTCGGGCTCGCGGTCGGCTTCGCGAGCGACCGGGTGGGGAGAAAACCGTTCCTTCTTGCATACGAAGGCCTGTCTTGCGTGTGCGGACTGGCTGCGTTCTGCACCAGCCGGCCCGCGCCGCTCGCGGCGGCCATCATCCTCGCCGGCTTCGGGCGCGGAGCGAACGGTGCGGCTGGTCCGTTCGCCCCAGCCGAGCAGGCCTGGCTCGCCGAAACGGTCGAGCCCGCCGTTCGGGGGTCCGTGTTCAGCCTGAATTCCGCGCTCGGCTTCGTCGGGATGGCCGTGGGCGCCGTCGCGGCCATGCTCCCGGCTCTATGGAAGACGAGCTACGGAGCGGCTGGGAGCTATCGGCCCATTTTCCTCATCGTCATCGCGGGCAACTTTGTGAACCTATGCATCCTCCTGCGGGCGAGCGCCCGCACGGGACCGCCGCCCGCCGAGGCGCCAGCGAATCCGGCGCATGAGCGCCGCCGGCACGAAAACCGGTTCCTGTGGCGGCTGATGGGGGTCAATTCGCTCAATGGATTGTCCGTGGGCCTGACCGGGCCCCTGATCTCCTACTGGTTCGCGGAGCGATTCCAGATCGGGTTTATCGTTATCGCGCCGGTGATGGCCGCGACCTTCGTCGCGGCGGCGCTGTCCTCATGGTTCAGCGCCGGGCTCGCCCAGAAATCTGGCTCCTTGAACGTCGTAGTCTGGGGGCGAAGCGCCGGGCTCGTCCTCCTCCTGATCTTTCCCGTCATGCCGTTCTACGCGCTCGCCGCGGCGCTGCACATCCTGCGTTCGGCGCTCAATCGCGGAACGATCGGCGCGAGGCAGGCTCTCGTCCTGAATGCCGTCCCGGACGAACGCCGCGGCCTCGCCGCAAGCCTCAACTCGGTTTCGGCGCGGCTGCCGCAGGCCATCGGCCCGGCGGTCGCGGGCGGCCTGATCGGCAGCGGCTGGTTCGTGACACCATTCTACCTGGCGGCGGTTTTTCAGGCCGGCTACCTGTTTTTCTACAACCGGCTTTTCCGCGCCACCGGGAATGATGACGCTGCGTAACGGCGCGTTTGAATCCCCGGAGGGCAGCGCCGATTCGGCCATACTGGCCAGTTTACCGGCAGGCGCCTTACCGCGGTAGTTAGCTGCGCCGACGCCGGAACGGGGATCGCGCTGGCCGAGCTTTACGATGCGGCGACCGGCTCCACGGCGCGGTTCACCAATTTGTCGGCCAGGGTTTGGACGAGTCCGGGCGCCGAGCCCGTGGGCGGCCTCGTCATCGCCGGCAACGCGCCCGAGCGGCTGCTCGTCCGGGCGGCCGGGCCGGCCCTTGCGAATTTCGGAATATCGGACTATCTGGCGGATCCCGACCTGCAGCTCTTTCAGGGTCAAACGGTGATCGCGCAGAACGACGGATGGAATGGCAACGCGACGGTCGCGTCGGTCGCATCCCACGCGCAGGCTTTTCCGTTTCCGGCCAATAGCCGGGACGCGGCGATGGTCTACAGCTTCGGACCGGCATCCTACACGGTCGGCGTGACCAGCGCGAGCGGCGGGTCGGGCGTGATCCTGTTCGAGGTTTACGAGGCGCCGTCGGATTGATCGTCCGAGGCGCCGCGCTACCTGCGGGCGCCCAGGACGAAGGTCGACTTCCGCACGCAAAAATCGTCGTCGCCGGAAAACACAAGCCGCATCGTCCGCCCGTCCGAACCGAGCCATTTTGACGGGATGTCCTCGGATTCGCCCGGCGCCATGTCCCACTTCGCGGTGTAATAAGCCGTGGTCCACGGCCCCCACGGTTCGGGCGCGTCGTAGATCGCGAGCCCTCGGCCGACGCGCGTCTCCCCGTCGCCGACCGGCATGACCAGCAGATAACGCTTGAGCGCGGCGTCATAGGTGACATGGCAGCGGCGGCACGCTCCAGGGTCGACGAAGACGCCGCCGCGCACATACGGATCGGACGACCAGATCGGTTGGCCGTCCGGGCCGATCCTCACGAAGAAACGGTAGGCCCTGCGGTCGCGGATGCGGTTGCACGGGACGCGCGCGAGGACGAGCTGGTCGCCGCTCGAATATGCGTCGTCCATGTCGGGCGAATAGACATAGACGAAACCGTCGCGGGCGCCGGAGTAGTTTCGGCCGAAGTTGAGGAAGGCCGGACAGCCGAAGTAATCCGCAAAGGTCCACCGGCTCCAGTTCCAGCTCGTGCCATCGTCGAAGGACCAGGCGAGCTGCGAGGACTTGGCGTTGCGCACCCACATGTAAAGGACGCCGTCCATCATCAGCAGGCCGCTTGCCTTCTTGCCGGACGGCCCATCGCCGAACTGCTCGCCCGTGTGCGAACGGACGTTGCGGCCGGAAAATCGGTCCGGGCCACCTGTCACACGGGCGAACCCCAGGCTTAATTTCTCCGGCACGTAGGGTGCGAAGCCATGTCCGTCGCCATAGGCGGTGTAGAGGGCGCCGTCGGCGCCCCAGGTGACCGGCCAATTGTCGCTGCCGCGCGCGCGCCGGACGACCGTTGCAGGGGGCGCCCAGACCACGGACTTGATGACCGGGCTGGCCGGATAGGGCGGCACGGGTCCCCGGCCCCGAAGATCCCGCACGATGTATTTTCCCACGTCCACGAAGAAGTACGATCCGTTGTCGTCCCAATCCATGCTCTGGCCATAGCGCACGACGATCACGCCGAGACTGGGAATGACGAGGAGGGTCTGATCGCCGGCTCCCGCTCCGAAATATGCATCCTTCGGCATGCCCGGAAATACGACGGTGCCGCCGGCGCCGACATTGGTCCACCACGTGAGGCCCCAGGCGCCCGGTTCCCCGCAGTAGCGGGTCGCCTCGTCGACGACGGCCGGCGAGATGAGTTGCCGCCCCTGCCAGTTGCCGTGCCGGAGGAGGAGGCGGCCGATGCGGGCCGTGGCGTTCGCGCTGTAGGCCGCGCCGCCCCAGCTTGCGACCAGGGGCAGGCCGTCGACGTCGACCGTGGTGCCATAGCCGACGCTCCATTCGTCCGCGGGCACACCGAGCGGCTTCATGAGGCGGTCGGCCAGGAGCGAGCGCAGATCCTGTTGGGGCGCTCCGCGCAGGCTCGCGGTGATGCAATAGGACAGCATGGCGAATCCGGGATTGCTGTAATGCTCCCCGGCTCCGGGCCGGTCGACCATCGGCGCGTAGTCGCGGGAAAGCGTGAACGGGTCCCTGCCAGGCTTGAAACCGCGGTAAAACTTCCAGAAATCGCCTTCCCAGCCGGTCGTCTTCAGGACCGGAAGATCTTCGTCGTCGGAATCGGAAAGCCCCGAGGAATGGCTGGCGAGTTCGCGGACGGTGATCTCCCGGCGGAGCGGAACATCGGCCCACTGCGGCACGTACTTGCACGCGAGATCGTCCGGGCTGATCCGTCCGTCGTTCATGGCGAGCATGAGCGCCATGCCGCCGACGAGGGATTTGGCAAGGGAAGCCGTATAGTGGACCTTGGTTCGGCTGAACCCATTCGCATAACCCTCGAACACGATCCGGTCGTTGCGGATGACCACGAATTCGTCGGTCTTCCGCCGGCGCATATCCCGCCAGAACGCATGCAGATGGGCCGTGGATAGTCCCTCGCTCTCGGGTTTGGCCGAAGGCCAGACCGCGGGAAACTCCGCTGCGCAAACACCCAGGGCCGCGAGCGCGCCGGTCAAGACCACGACACCGCGAATCGCTCGCTGTTTAAGACTGGCCATGGGGCAAAATCCCATCGTTGGAGGTCTTCCAGCCGCAGGTGGCCGGCAAAAAGGTGATGACTTCGCGGCGAATTGTGATGGCCGATCCCCGAGCCGACGGCGCAAGGGGTCGGCGGACGGAAATCGGAGCCCAATGTCGATCCATTGGAACCGGCGCCGCTCAGTCGGCCGCCGTTATGAGCCCGTTGGGCCGCCGCTTCCAAAGCGCGGAAGCCGCACTTGGCAATCGGGCCGACCGGGATTGAATGGACATGTGACGAAATATCCGCCCGTCGAATGCCCCGTCTGCGGCGCCCCGGTCCCGCGAAATGCGAAGGCCTGCCCGAACTGCGGAGCGGACGAACGTTCCGGATGGAACGACGAGGCGACGCTCTACGACGGCATCGATCTGCCCGACGAGGCGTTCGGGGACGCCCCGTCCGAAGCCCAACGGGCCCGCGCCGGGGGCCGCCGAAAATTTGTTTCGCTGGCGCTGGCGGTCGTCGCCCTGATCCTCGTGGTCGCTTTCGTCTACGCCGCGATCCATGGCGAATTCTAAATGGCGCGTCGGCGTGCCGCCGGGAGCCGCAGGAGATCGGCCGCGCGTGAAGACCGATTTTCATGGCGGGTGCGCGGCACGCGGCGCCGTTCAGACCAGACACGCGGACCGAGGAGATGGTTTCAGGAATGAAGAGCGCGCCCACGAAAATCGCCCCACATACTTGATATGTCAATCGAATAATTCATATGTAAATGAGCCGCTGCCCGCCTATCGATATCCAATGTCTTGTGCGAAAGCCTTGATTCGATCCTCGCGATTCGGCGAAATGGGAATCGGCCTGCCTCCCATGCCTTCGCCCGCTTCGCCGCATTCCGTCCCGCCCGTTGGCGCGCACCAACTCGCCCTTCGCACCTGTTCGGAGTCATTCCGTCTTTCATCTCTGCCATCTCGGGCCCTGCAGGGCGCTTCGCCGTCTTGTTCCCGCCGGGCGAAAAACCATGGCGCGGCGCCGACCGCCGCGATGACCCAGCTCGCGATTCAGAAGCAGCTCGGCGGAGCGTGATCCCATGGACAAGCGAAAGCTGATCGCGGCGATCGTCGCGCAGTTGGAGGCGGAACGCGGCGTCATCGTCGCGGCGGCGCAGTCCGCGCGGGAGGAGGCGACCGATCCCGAAAGCAAGCAGGAGGGCCAGTACGACATGCGCGGCCAGGCCGCCGCCTATCTCGCCGAGGGCCAGGCCCGGCTCGCCGCGGAACTGGCCGAGGCGATCGCGGCATTTCGGGCCCTGCCAGCGGATCCGCTCCACGCGGGGGCTTCGGCCGGCCTGGGTTCATTCGTCGTTCTGGAAACGGCGGGAAAGGCTCAAGCCTATTTTTTGGGGCCGAGTCGCGGCGGGCTGGAGGTCGCGATCGAGGGCGCTTCAGTACTCGTGATCACGCCCGCTTCGCCACTTGGCCGGCAGATGCTGGGCCGGCGAGCCGGCGACCCCGTGCCGCTGCTGCGCCCCGGCGCCGCGGCGTGTGTGCTTTCGGTTGAATGAGGGAGAGTCTTGTGCCGCCGAAAAGCGTGCCTCGGTTGCGCCGCCCGGCATCGTCAACGGCGGCGCGGGTTTAGTTGGCCCCATCCGCTGCGTCGATCGCACAGTTTCGACGGGCCGATTGGCAGGATTCCGAATAGGATTAGTCCTCGTCGGGATGCTGCGAACGGAATACCCGGATCTTTTGGAAAAGATCCCGGGTTCCCGCCAGATCCGAACTGAACTGCCCCGCCCTCATCAACTCGAACGAATCGAAAGCGAGATTCCTCGATTCGACGACCAGCAAGGCCGCGGGCCCGGCGCGGTCGACGAAGACTTTCGCCGCGGTCTGGAGGTCGATCCTGCGCTGCACGTCGTAATGGCTCCCCGCATCGTCCCACGACATGAACCACAATTTCCCGCCCGCGAGCGCGAGGACGCCGACCCACTGTCCGGTGGGCGAGGCGCCGGTGGTGCCGAACCCGCTAGCATCGGGAAACCAGATCGCGCGAGCGACGACCGTCGGGGCCGGCGTGTCGGTGGGCAGGCACTCAACCACTTCGCCGACCGTCTTGGCGCTTTTCGAAAGATCGGAGGACGCGCAGCCGGACAGGACCATGAACAGGGCGGCCGCCGCGGCGGCGCCGAAACGGCTGACGATGGATCCGAACCGCCCCATGAAAGTGTGGCGGCGATTCAGCCCCCGGAGCGGCCTGCTGGCCAGCCAAAAGCTCCCTTCCCGGTTGCGGCCAGCGTGCCCGGAACTCAGGATTTCCCCGTGCGCGCCGTTATCCAGCGAGTTGCGAAGGCCCGGGTCGAGATCGGGGGGGAATGCTGTGGCGAGATCGGACTGGGGTTGGTCGTTTTCCTCGGAGTCGCCCGCGACGACGCGGAGTGCGATTGCGAATGGCTCGGGGAGAAGATCGCCGCCCTCCGGATCTTCCCGGACGAAGGCGGGCGCATGAACCGCTCGATTTGCGAATCGGGCGGAGGGGCCCTCGTCGTGAGCCAGTTCACACTCCTGGCGAGCCTGGCCAAAGGCACGCGCCCATCGTTCAACGCTGCCGCGAAAGCCGAAACCGCGGCGCCGCTATACGAAGCCTTCCTCGCGCGGCTTGCGGCGGCGCTCGGCCGCCCCGTCGCCGCCGGCAGGTTCGGCGCCGACATGAAGATTGCCCTCGTCAACGATGGTCCCGTGACGATCCTCCTCGACTCGAAGCGGCGGGACTGACGTCAGGGCGCCGAGGCTTTCAGCGCGGCCGCGAATGCCGGGGCGCTCACCGTTCGGGCGCGGAGATGCTCCGAGAAATGACGCCAGGAGTCCGCCTCGTCGAGCAGCCCCTCCGGGGTGAGAACCCGGCTGAAAGCCCCGTTTTTCGCGTGCTCCGAAC
>JBOHXF010000435.1:0-2410 GCA_050737455.1 Opitutaceae bacterium
CTCGACACCAAGCGCAGCTTCGAGGCCGAGATCGAGATCAAGACCGGCCGCGGCTACTATCCCGGAGAGCAGAACAAGAAGGAGGACCAGGCGATCGGCGTCATTCCGATCGACTCGCTCTTCTCGCCCGTCCGCCTCGTCAAGTACGCGGTCGAGAACACCCGCGTGGGTCAGATCACCGACTACGACAAGCTGATCCTCGAGGTCTGGACCGACGGCCGCATCACACCGGACGACGCCCTCAAGCAGGCCGCCTCCATCCTCAAGCACCACCTGGACGTTTTCGACCGCGTCAGCGAGGAGCAGTTCGAGTTCGAAAGCCAGCAGAGCGAGGTCAGCGAGGAGCAGAACAAGCTCCGCAAGCTCCTCAACATGTCGGTCAACGAGATCGAGCTTTCGGTCCGCGCGGCCAATTGCCTCAACAACGCCAACATCACCACCGTCGGCGAACTGGCGATGAAGACCGAGCAGGAGATGCTCAAGTACCGCAACTTCGGCAAGAAATCGCTGAACGAGATCAAGGAGAAGCTGGAGGCCCTCGGTCTCTCCCTCGGCATGAAGTTCGACGAGCGGCTCCTCGACACGAAGAAGGACGCCTAAGAAAGCGCCCGATGCGTCACCGCAAGCACCATTCCTCCCTCGGCGTGACCCGAGAGCATCGCGAGGCGATGCTCTCCAACCTCGCCGCATCGCTCATCGTCCACGGCCGCATCCGGACGACCCTCACCAAGGCCCGCGCCCTGAGGCCCTTCGTCGAGAAGATCATCACGAAGGCCAAGCGGGCCGGGGCCGCTCCCGGACCCCGCGCGCTGCACCTGCGCCGCCTGGCCCTGCGCGATGTTCGCGACGAGGACGCCGTCACGCTTCTTTTCAACGAGAAGTACAAGGAATTCCAGAACCGCCCCGGCGGCTACACCCGGATTTACAAACTTGGCCCTCAGCGGATCAGCGATGCCGCCGAACTCGCGCTCGTCGAGTTCGTGAAGGCCGACGAGCCGGGCTACAAGAAGCGGGGCAGGAAGGCCGCGTCGGGCAAGACTGGAAGGAAGCCCGGTTCGGCCAAGGCGGCCAAGGCGGCCGGAGCCGCCGCTGAAACCGGAGCGGCTTCCGCGCCGGCCGAGGAAGCGGCGGCCGGGTCCCGTCCCGAATCCATCCCAGCGTCTGAGCGGCCGAAGGCGAGCCCGGCCCCCGGGGCGGCGCCTTCGTCCCACACAGGGGCCGCGGTGCCGGCAGTCGGGGAGCAACCCGCGCCGGCCTCGACTCCGGAGTCGGGAGAGAAACCCGGCTCGAAAGCATAAGGATTGTTTCCGCTACCGATCGCGGCTGCCGTCTATTGCTTCCTCCTGGGCGCGGTTTTCCTCGCCCTGTGCCTCTGGTACGACCACCGCGACCGCGAACGTTTCAAGCGCGAGTCGCGCAAGAGCACCTTCCATTGCATCCGCTGCGACGAACTCTACGCCGCGCCGGGCGCCCCGGAACTTTGCGCCTGTCCCCGTTGCGGCCACCGCAACGCCCGCCTGAGGTTCTAGCCAAGTCCGAATGCATCGCAAAATCCGGCGCATCCCGCCCGATTCGCAGGATGCAAGCGGCCTCAGATCCCGGACGATGTGCAAAAAGCACGCTTTTCGCCTTCCGCCGTTTTCACGCGGCGCTTCGGCGGACCTTCGCCCGGTTTGCGCACACGGACCCGGCTACCGTTTCGCTTGGCGGGAACCGAGGCAAGGCGAGCCCCGCCTCATGGAATCCACCGGCCTTTTGCGGTCCGGCGAACCAAGGCGCGAAGGTTTGGTCCCTAGCGGCATGGCCCGCCGTTTTTTCGTTTTTCTTCCTCTGGTCCTGACCTTGTTCGCCGTCTCGCCGGCGCGGGCCGAGGAGCCGCTTGCGCCGGAGTCGGTTACTGTTCACACGCAGGCGAAGGGGGCTCCGTTCCCCCATTACTGGGAGCAGATGTTCGGCTCCGGCCGCGCCATCCTCTCCCTTCGGGAGAGCTACCGCAGGGATTTGCGGGCCGTAAAGGCCATCACCAATTTCCAATACCTGCGTTTCCACGACATCCTCGACGACGACGTGGGCCTGGTCATCGGCGACAGCCAGGGACACATCGGCTATAATTTCAGCTGGGTCGACGAGATCTACGACGGCCTTCTGGACAACGGCGTCCGCCCGTTCGTCGAACTCAGCTTCATGCCGCGGGCCCTGGCTGCCAACCCGACCGCGCATCCGTTCTGGTACAAGCCGATCCCTTCCCCCCCGAAGAGCTACCGGCAATGGGGCGACCTGATCCGCGCGTTCACCCAGCACCTGGTCGATCGCTACGGCCTCCCGGAGGTGAACCAGTGGTATTTCGAGGTCTGGAACGAGCCCAACCTCGATTTCTGGGGCGGCGTGCCCAGGCAGGCGAGCTATTTCA
>JBOHXF010000436.1:0-9214 GCA_050737455.1 Opitutaceae bacterium
GGGTGGGCCGGCACGCGCAGCGCGACGCTCGGCCGGCCCGCAGTGACAATATCGGGGACCAGACGCGTCTTCGGGAGAACCAGCGTGAGAGGGCCCGGCCAGAGCGCGACGGCCAGCCGCCGGGCCGCGGGGCTGAAATCGGCCAGGGCTTCCGCCTGCTTCAACGAGCGGACGTGAACGATCAACGGGTCGGTGGCGGGCCGTCCCTTTGCCGCGAAGATGGCGCGGCAGGCCGCGGGGTTCAGGGCATCCGCCGCGAGCCCATAGACGGTCTCGGTCGGGATAGCGACGAGTTCCCCCGCGCGCAGGCGCGCCGCCAGGAACCGCAGATTGCGCGAGGTAGGGCGGTGCAGATTGGCAACGGCGCATGGCACTCCGAAGATCTATTCGGCTCCATCCACGAAACGCGAGCCAACCCGCGATTCTTCCGAGAGGTCCCTGCTGAAAGAAAAAAGGCCGGAGCGCAAAAGCCCCGGCCCGTGAAAGGGAAGCAAACGCCCCCTCAGTGGGCGAGCAGCATGTTCCGGGCGCGCTTCAGCGACCGGGTCACGGCCCGCTGATGCTTGGCGCTGAGCCCGGTGTATTTGCGCGGCAGGATCTTGCCCGTGTCCGTCACATACCGGATCATCGCCTGCGGCTCCGTGAACGGCAGTTGATCGGGGGTCAGGGACTGCGGCCGGGTTTCGGTGGTGGGAGTGGTCATCGGGTTCAAAGGTCCATGATATTGAACCGGCTCCTCGGGTTGTCAACGCCTTCCCGGATGCTTGTCAACGGCACCGCGGACACCCACTGTGGCGCGGTCAGGAGCAGGGGCCGTAGCTCAATTGGATAGAGCTGTTCCGTCCTAAGGAAAGGGTTGTGGGTTCAAGTCCCGCCGGCCCCACCATATAAAACAATAACTTATGTAACTGGCTGAGGATTGCGATCAAGGTTTTGATTCGCCGGGTTATCTGGATCTGGACGTGACCTATCTGCCGGTGGCGGGCCGGGCCTCAAGCCTCGACGGCATTTCGTCGACATTGGAGCGGATCGCCGCCGGCATTGAAAAGTCCTATTCCGATGTGCGCGCCCTGTGCCTCAATCCGCCGGAAAAGAGGCGGGCGGTCGTGCTCTGTGTTGATGCGCCACGGCCGGTTTGATCCTCGGCAAGGGGGATTACAGTAGGCGCTCAAAACACGAGCTCCCTCGCAGCCAAAGGCGGTTTCGGGGGAGTTTCGCTTTCGAATTGTCCCGCCGGGCGCCCCGGATTCCTTCCTGAGTTTCGGGGCGTTTCGGCTGACGACCGTCAACCGCGCGCGAAGGCCAGCGCCCGCCGCGCCGGTGCCGAGGCGGCGGCGACCAGCGCGAGCAAAGCGGCCGCGGTGAGCAGCAATCCAGGTCCATGGTCCGGGGCGGCCACCAACTGCACGTTGTCGAGCAGCGCATAGCCGTCGTTGTCGAGCCCCGAGAAGGACAGTGTATCCGCCGATCCGCTCCCGGTGAGGGCGAACCGGTATTCGGTCCATCCTCCGGAAGATAGGGGAGTCGTCAGATTCAGGAGGTCGCTCGACCCCCACGAGGCGGTGAGTTCGAGTGGGGTCCCCTGGGAAAAGTCCGTGTTAACCCAGAAGCTCAGGTTATAGACTCCTCCAGATACGGTGGATAAGGTCTGGCTGATCGTATCCAGGGCATTCTGCGGGGCGCCAAAGGCGAGGAAGTACGTGCCGTCTTCCGCTGTTGCTCCGGAGCCGCCAGTCGTGCCCGGCCCGTCAACGGTGAGGAGGCTCGCCGTTGGATCCCCCGCGGTGAAAGTCCAATCGTTCGGCAGATCGAATCCATACGATGGTGACAGCGTGAACTGTTCAAAGCTGCCGTTTAGGATGAGATTTGGGTCGGCATGCGCCCAGCAAGGCGCAGCCAGCGCGCCGAGGAGAATCAATCGTAGTGAGATTTTCATTATTGTGAGGGGAAAGCTTAGTCGGAAACCATCGGAGTTCCGCTGAGGAGCCCGGTTCCGCTGATGGACAGGCTGCTGGCGCTCACGGAGCCGTAGATGGCCCCGCCGCCATTGATGATCACGGTTCCGTTCGGAGCGAAGATCGAGCCAGCGATGGCCGCGCCGCTGTTAACCGTCAGCCCGCCCTCGGCCACCCCGAGGCTCAGGAGCGCGGGTTGGGTTGGATTACCCATGTCGCCGTTGAGGAGCACTTTGGTCGTGACCACCACGCTCGTCGGGCCGGCGATTGTCACGCTCCCGTGCCCCACCACCGAGAGGCTTTGGAAGGTGTACGACGAGGAGCCGAGCGAGGAGCCCAGCACAAGAGTGGCTCCATTGACGGTGACGGCCCCGTAGCTGCCGGGCGGCAGCGTGACCGTGCCGGAGGAGGGTGACAAAAGCACGTTGTTGGTGTTCGGGGGAGGAACTTGAACGAGCGGCAGGATGATCGGGTTCACCTGATCGATCAGATGGCGCAGGACCGAATTGCCGGAGAGCGTAACCGTGTAATTTGACGGCGAAGCCGAACCGGCCCCCGTTTCGACGCCGGCGAACGTCGGATTGCCGCTTTCGTGGAGCGTCGGGCTGCCCGGCACGATCAGATCGCCCGAGACCGTGACTTGGCCCGACAATGAGACATTCGAGCCCGTCAGCATCTGAATCGTGCCTAGAACCATCGCATTCCCGCTCAACGCAGGTGCATTCTTCACGAGCGCGGTGAGCCCCGTCGAAGCGGGCGGCGCGATCAGCCCCTCGAATGTGACGATCGAGGTCGCCGGGACCGTGTACTGGAACGCATTTCCGGTCACCGGAATCGGTGCGAGCGCCTGGAACGATTGCGTGCCCGAGGTGATGACGGGCGTCAACCACGGCGTCGAGATCCCCTGCAGGTTGAAGAGCTGGTTGACTGACGCGGTCGTGTCGTTCACCGCGACAATGGTGACTTCCCCGCGTTGCGAGTTGGTGAATGCCGAAATGCCGAGCGGGCTCGAGTTCTGCGACACGTCGACGCGGATGTCGCCCGGGCGGATGAACCGGCTGAATTGCGCCATCACATAGGCGCGCGGCTGAGGCACGCCGCTGGCGTCGAGCAGCCCGTTCGCATCGCCAATTGTCTTCCACCAGATGTACGCGCTCATGTTCCCGACCGTGAGGCAGTCGCTCACCTGCTGGCCGGTTTGGATCGCCGTCGTGATCGTCTGGTCGTTGAGCAGGTACTCGGTCATCCAGGTGTGCTTCCCCTCGTTATGGGCGAGCGGATAGTCCTGAATCGTGGCGCCGTAGAGATGGCCACCGATGTACTTCACATTCGCGGCGGCGGTGGGATCGTTCAGAGTCGGATTCGAGTACGCCTGGTTGTAGCTTTCCGATTCGGGCATCATCGTCGGCTGGGTGATGGTGCCGCCGGCGGTGTCGAAGAAGCTCTCGAAATTCGCCGGGGTCCACGTACACGATTCATAGGTCACGTTGGCATCGGGTTCGTTCTGCACGGAGACGACGGCGATCGGCGCGCCGTTCGTGGCCATGTAGCTGGTGAAACTATTGAGATAGCTCGCATACGCCCCGAACGCGGATGGAAGTATCGAACCGCCGACGATGTTGTCGTTGCTTTTCATCGACGCAGGCGGGGTCCATGCCGTGGCGAGAATTTGTGCGCCGCGCTGAGTCGCCAGTTGACCATCGATGGCGGCCGTGCCCCAGTCTCCCATTCCTAAAGGTGAAATCCGCAGCCGGATCAACGTCAGGCCCATTTGATTCGGCCCGGTTCCATACAGCGAGTCCATCCAAGTGGGAGTGAGCGGATCCAGCCCGGGGTCCAGGAAGACGGCGCCGGCACCGAACCCGTCAATCGTCTGGTGGGTCACGCCGAGGTTGACGTCGCAGGAGGTCGGCGGCGGGGGCAGATTGGTGATATTCGCGAACACCGCCAATCCGAAATCGCGTGCGCTGGTTCCATTGATCCATGCGCGGTTGCGATAAGCGGCGCCGCCGGGATAAACGTCCGAGATCGTGCGATACCAGTACATCGGCGAGGTGCCCTGGGTGCCTGCGATCTCGAGGACATAAATGTGTCCGGCCCGGAGATATACTTCGTCGGTGCCGGTGAAACCGAGCTCGAGGATTCCGCTTGCCTGTGTCGTGTACGTGATCGGCAGACCGCTGCCGCTCCCGAGGAGATTGACGCCGGCGGCGTACGCACTCGGGTTAGGCGCGGTCTGCGCACCGAGGTCAAAGATATTCAGCGTGATCGTGTCGGTTGGCCCGGTGCCGGATCCGCCGCCGGCGTAAAGGTCGAGCTGCTGCAGCAGGTAGTTGTTCGTGCTGGGAACCGTGAAGGTTTCGGCGAGGCTTGAGCCCGAGCCGAAGTTCTCGCCGACGATAAGCTGGCTGCTCGGATCGGTTCCGACCGCGATGAGCGGGGAGCCCGGCCACGAAGTCGCTGCCGGACCGGTATTTTCGGTCACCGTGACGCCGGCGAACGCGCCGGGCGAGAGGAAGAAGGCGCCGGCCGCCAAGCGGCAAAAGGCGCGAATGATGCACTGGGGAGAGGAAGTCATGGTTGTGAGTCGCTGACGCCGCGCGGGAATCGTGTGTACCGCAGCCAGGGATGGATGCTGCGGAGCGAGTGCGGCCAGGAACCGTGCTCAGATCAAACCGTCATTCGCCATGTCGCGGTTAGTGCCATCGCCATAGGTTCCTTCTCCGATCCCGACCTCCCGGAACTTCCGATGCCACGGTTCCACGGTTTCCGACCGAGGGCGGCGTATTCCAAAGTTGAACCGCGGGTTCGAGTCCCGTCAGGTCCGCGAAGCCGATGCCGCCTCTCGCTGGGCTTCACGGGCCGTGCGTTGACGATGCCTTCCAGGCACCCTTCGCAGACCTCACGCTCGGAGAACAGGCGGAACTCGCGCGTTTCACGTTGACGACCCGGACGACGGCCTCGTCTCCACGCCGGCCATCGTTCAGGGAACGGCCGTGATCGTGATCGATAGGGCTGCCGCGCCGTACCCGTAGTTTGTGGACGGGCCGGGATCGACCACGAAGTCGGGCGTCGTTTCCACCTTGACCCTTTCGATCACGTCAAAGCTCTGGCTCGTCGCGGCCTGGCCGGTTCCGAGCTTGCGAAAGCTGCTGGCGCCTATCGGCGCTCCGCTGGATCAAGCGGGGCACACTCGTTGGCGGATGCCGTGCATCAGGAATGCGCGTCCGGACCCAACACCATTGAAGTCAAAACCGGCCGTACTCGTGCCGCAGCAGGCTGTAGACGCCGACCACCGTGACGATGCCCCCGGCCAGGTCGCTGTAGTCGCCCAGGGACCAGTTCAAGGGAAGGGCGAACAGGGCGACTCCGCCGACGAGCGCGACCGAAGCGAGCGATAGGCAAAGAGGAATGACAGCCGCCATCCTTTTCTCGGCACCCGAGGGTGCGCCCATGGGTTCGCGTGGGATAAGGCCGTTCATCGGAAGGGTTGAAGCCATATATCGGTCGTTTGAGGCGCCGGTTTAGCGAAAGGCTTCCATTGCATCGATAATCAACAGCTTGTGACAATGGCCCGCGACCACGGTCAAGGTGGCGAAAGACACCCCATCGGCCGATCGGTGCAATCCGGCTGTGGATTCCGGCACTTGCTCCGGAGCGGAACGGGCCCGCGGCATTCGCGCTCCGAGTTGTCGTCGGGCGCCGGAGCGCTACGGTTTCGTTAATGCGTTTTGTGGATCATGGGACCGGCGGAGCTCCCGAGGTGATGACGATCAAGGAAACGGCGCGGCCGAGGCCCGGAGACGGTGAGGCCGTGATCGAAGTGGCCTTTGCCGGTGTGAACCGGGCGGACGTTTTGCAACGGAAGGGCGCCTATCCGGCTCCCCCGGCGTCCTCGCCTATCCTGGGCCTGGAGGTTTCGGGCCGGGTGGCGGAAGTCGGCGCCGGGGTGAAATGGCCGGCCGTCGGCGATCAAGTCTGCGCACTGGTTCCGGGCGGGGGTTATGCCGAATTCTGCGCGGTTCCGGCGCGCCATTGCCTGCCGATTCCGAAGCGGGTAAGCCTGGCCGAGGGGGCGGCGATTCCGGAAGCGTATCTCACGGTGTGGGCCAACGTGTTCGAGGGCGCCGCGCTGATGCCGGGCGAACGGCTTTTGGTGCACGGCGGCACGAGCGGGGTTGGGCTCGCCGCCATTCAGCTCGCGAAGGAGTTTGGCGCGCATGTGTTCACGACAGTGGGGAGCGCCGAAAAGGCCGAGGCGGCGCAACGCGCGGGGGCGGAGCTCGTGATCCAGTACCGGACGGAGGATTTTGTCACTGCGGTCGGCGCCAGAACGGGCGGTGCGGGCGTGGATGTCGTCCTCGACATGATCGGCGGCAGCTACGTGCAGCGTAATCTTCGCTGTTTGGCCGATCGCGGGCGTCTGGTGCAGATCGGGTTCATGGAATCGTCTTCGGCGACGCTCGACCTGCGGGCCGTCCTTGCGAAGCGGCTTGTGATCACCGGTTCGGCGCTGCGGCCGCGGACGATCGGGGAGAAGGCGGCGCTGGCGGACGCCTTGCGGAAAAACGTCTGGCCGGCTCTCGCGGCCGGCCGGTGCAAACCGTGGATCTACCGGATATTTCCCTGGGACCAGGCGCCGGCGGCGCACGCCTTGATGGAATCGTCCCGGCACATCGGCAAAATTGTCCTGGAGGTCCACCCTGAGATTTCATGAAACGACCCGAGGCCCTGTCGGAACCTGGCAGTTGCCGGGTCGCCTCGCCGCGAGGCCGGCCAATCGATGGGGCAGTTTCGGGTCAAGGCACGTCGTAAACTTCGACCATG
This sequence comes from Opitutaceae bacterium, assembly GCA_050737455.1. Classification (GTDB taxonomy): domain Bacteria; phylum Verrucomicrobiota; class Verrucomicrobiia; order Opitutales; family Opitutaceae; genus Palsa-1447. The sequence goes on from JBOHXF010000436.1 coordinate 6,783, forward strand.
CCCACGCCGGTCGCTCCGGACTGGCCGCTCACTTCGGCCGTGTAGGCGCCCGGGAGCAGCGTCACGAGCACGGCGGCGTCGGCCGAATCCGCGGGGAGGGCGAAGGCCCCCGTTTTCGCGAAAGCTGCGGATAAGGCGGGATCGCCGCCCCAACCGGCATTGGCCGCGATCGATCGGGAGTTGTCGTCGTATACCGTGAGCTGGGCGGCGGGAAGAGGATCGGCAATTCCGAACTGGCCGAGCGTTGGGCCGATCCCCCGGACGAGCAGCGTTTCGGGCGCCGAGCCCGCGACGACGAATCCGGCGACCAGGGCGTTCGATCCGGTTCCAACGTATGCTCGGGTCGAGAGATTGACGAGTCGGTTCGGCGAGTCCGAGCCACCGGCGTCGTAGATCTCGATCAGCGCCACTCCGCTCGCGCCGTCGAGTCCGCTCGCTTGTGCCGTGTAGGCGCCGGCCGGAAGAGCGGCGATGAACGCAGCGTCGGCAGAGTTTGCGGGAAGTGGGAAAGCTCCGACCCGCAACTCAGCTTGCGCGGCCGCGGCATCGCCGCCCCATGCCGCCTGCGAGGTCATCACGGCGCTTTGGGGATCGAACAGGGTCACTTCCGGCTGCGCCAGCGGAGTGGTGACTCCGAACGAGGCGAGGGTCGGACCGACGCCGCGGATCAAAACCGATTCGGCACCCGAACCGGCCACGACGAATCCGGCGACCACGTCCTGGCCGGCGCCGACGTAGGCCCGGGTCGAGACGTTGACCAGGTGGGCGGCGGGCGCGGCGAGCCGGACGGCGTCGATTTCCCAGTCGGCAATGGCGAGATCGCCGTCCGGCAGAAACGAGAGGGCGCACGGCACGGTCAGTCGCGCGGCCGAGCCGATGCCATCGACGTTGCCCCGCGCCCCGGTCACCCCGGCCACGATCGCGGTCGCCCCGGATGGGGAAATCGCGACGATCGTCGAATCGTTCTCGTTCGCGACATACACTTCGCCCGATGCGTCGACGGCGACGGCCGCCGGGTCGTCGATCCCGGTGGCGAGGGTCGCGACGTTTCCGGCGGCATCTATCGTGCGGATCGCATGGTTGCCGGAATCGGCGACATACAGGCGCCCTGCGGCGTCGATCGAGAGGCCGACCGGGCCGTCGAACCGGGCATTGGGGCCAGCTCCATCAGTCGAGCCCGTGACGTAACTCTTACCCGCGAGCAGGGAGATCGAGCCGTCCGGCGCGATCTTGCGGATCGTCGCGCTGTTGTCGTCAGCCACGTAAACGTCGCCCGCGGAGTCCACCGCCACCCCGGTCGGATTGGCAAGCCCGGCGGACGGGCCTGCGATCGTGGTCACCCCGCCGTCCGGCGTGATCTTCCGGACGGCGTAGTTGCCCGAGTCGGCGACGTAAACATCGCCCGCGGAGTCCACCGCCAGGCCGCGGGGGGCGGAGAATTCGGCTGCGGAGCCGGTTCCGTCGGCATAGCCGCCGAATTGGCTGGGGGAACCTGCGAGGATTGTGACCTTCCCCTGCGGGCTCACCTTCCGGATCGTGTTGTCGAGCATCGAGATGTAGAGGTTGCCGGCGGGATCGGCGGCGACGCCTTCGGGTCCGAAAAGCTGCGCCGCGGAGGCTGCCAGCGTCGTCACCGAGAGCGGGGCCGCCTGGGCCGAAGCGCGCGCAGGGAGGAGCGAAAGCGCGATCGCGGGAAGAGGAAGGAAGGCCAACCGGAATAGAGCCATGTCCTGGCATAGTGCTGCGCGGGTCGTATCGGTTCTCCGGTGACAGTTGGGGCCGTGGCATCGGGGCGGTGCGCGGCCGCGCATGAGGGGAGGCTCGATGGGTCGAGACCCACCGGCCGGTCTTGGACCGGGGGACTCGTCCGCGGGCCTTCGATTCTTCGGCCGGAAGCCTCGGGGCCGGACGCGGTCCTGGCTCGCGACTGCGGCGCTTGTCCCATGGATAAGTGTTTGTCCGCATTCGATAGCCGTTGCCGGGGATTGCGGGCCGATATTGGATTTCAGTATCTTACGCCGGTGATGAACATCCGAGGTCGACAGCTTCGTCCGGGCTGGATTTGGCTCGGCATCGCCATCCTCAGTCTTGGCTGTGGCGTTGCCGGCGGCCATCTGGCGCACCGCAACCTGATCGCGGCGCAGGCCGAGTCGGCGGCGAAGTACGCCGCCAGCCTGGTTCCCGGGGACGTCCGGGGCCTTTCCGGGCATCCGGCCGACGCCGCAAAACCGGAATATCGCGCCCTAAAGGAGCGGCTCGTCCGACTCGCCGCGGCGGATCCGTCCATCCGGACCCTTTACCTTGTCCGCGCGGAGGCCGACACGGGTTGGACCGTGTTCATCGCTGACTCCCTGCCGGAAAAGGCGGGCGCTCCGATCCGTCCCGGCGACCGCCTCGCGGCCAGCCGGGCCGTCCTCGCGCTCCAGCAGGCC
>JBOHXF010000437.1:0-1718 GCA_050737455.1 Opitutaceae bacterium
GTCCCGAAGCTGCTCGGGAAAAACGGGAATGACCTCATGTTTGACTTCGATCAGATTCGAGGCGGCCGGGTCGCCGGGATGCCCGCGGACCCCGGTTGCGACGGTCGCCAGAGCGGCGAGCAAAAGAAGGCGGGCGATCTTCAACTTCATGGAGTAATCCTTTCATGAGGGTAGGAACCCGCCGGCCGCCAAAGCACGTCGCGGGAGAATGCGTAAGTTCGCATCCGGAAATAATTGACGGGGTTTCATGGCGGCCGGTGTCATACGACGGGCGGACGTCTCTTCCGGGCCCGCCGTATCCATGCCTCCGCGTCACGATCCTCTTGATAGCCTGCTGCGCCGTTGCGGCGAGCCGCCCGAGGCGCCCGCCGGGCTGGAGGAGAGGGTCTTTCGGCGGATCGCGAACCGGCGCCACTCCGAGGGTTGGCTCGCCCGCATCGACCGGGTCTTTGGGCGGCCCTCGTTCGCGGCCGCCTTCGTCGCTGGATGCGTGCTCCTGGGCCTGTTCACGGCGGAGGTGCGGGTGGCCCGCGCCCAGGCCCGCCATACCGTCCGACTCGAGCGGAGCTACCTCGAGTTGGTGGATCCCATGCTCGAGGCGGCCGGCAATCCGGCGGCATCGGGCGCGCATGCGCGATGAGCCACGTGGTCCGTGTGTTCACCCTGGGCGCGGTTTGCGCGCTGGCCGCCCACCTTGTATGGTACCGCCTGAACCGCCCGACCGATGATTCCGGCCTGGAGGGGCGGCTCGCCTGGATGAAGACCGAACTGCGGGTGAGCGACGTTCAGCTTGCGCGCATCGTCGCCATCCACCGCAGTTGTCGTCCGCGCCTGAAGGCCCTGGCCGAACGGGCGGCGCGACTGCGCCAGGAGGATGCCGCCTTCGAGGAGGCGCGGGTCCAGACGGACCGTGTCGATTTCCTCAAATTCGCCGCGTACGTCCGCCGGGAACGGGCGCTTGACCAGGCCTGCGAAGCGTCGCTCCATGAATTGGTGGCCGCGTCGGGTGAGGTGATGACCTCCGAACAGCGCGCGCGTTACGTCCGGCTGCTCGCGCCCGCGCTGGTCCGGGGATCCTGAACCGCGCCGCTCCCGGGCCCCCCGGCGCGGAGCTCAGATGTCGGGTGGCTCGCAAATGGCGCTCCGCTTTCCGGCCGCTTTCGGCCGACGGCTTTTCGAAGAATCACGAGGCCGAGCTCGTCGGAACGTGGGTGCTGATCGGGAGGGGCCTCCCGGCCTCCGGGTCGGCTCCGCGCTCCCGAATCGGCAGCGGGGCACTCTTCAGGCGACCGGCGATCCGAAGAGGGGAGAAGAGGGGTCCTTCACGGCCGCCACGGCATCGGCGAGAAACGCCTCCACGTCTTCGTCCCGCGTGGCCCACGAGCACATCAGCCGGTAGCCGTTCTCGCCGTAAAACCGGTAAAATCTCCAGCGCGCCTGCAAGGCGATGGCGACGCGGGGCGGCAGTTCCACGAACACGGAATTTACCTCGGGCTCGCGCAGAAGCCCGATCCCGGGCAGACCGCGCAGCCCCTGGGCGAGCTTGGCCGCCTGCCGATTGGCGTGAGCCGCATGCCGCAGCCAGGCGCCGTCCTTCAGCATCGCGCCCCATTGCGCCGAAGCGAAGCGCATCTTCGATGCGAGCTGGCCGCCCTGCTTCATCCGGCGTCCGAAATCCTCCGCGAGGGAAGCGTTGAAGAAAATCACCACCTCGGAGT
>JBOHXF010000438.1:0-15994 GCA_050737455.1 Opitutaceae bacterium
CCCCGGGCGCGCGCGGAAGCTGGAAGCCCAGCCCCAAACCCGGAGCCAGGACGAAACGGGAGCCCGCCAGGGCGAAGAACAGGACAAGCAGCCCGACGTTGACGAAGAACAGCGGGCTGGCCGAGCGCGGGGGCGGGGCGAGCCGGGAGGCGAGATCGAGCGGCCGGGCGATCATGGCGGGGGCTTCCCCGCGGAGGCGGACGGATTCCTGTATTCTGTCGCAAGATACAGCATGATCTCGTTCCCCGCCCATTCCACGTCGCGGACGATGGCCCGGACCCGTCCGGCGAGGAAATGCCAGGCGAGATGCGCGGGAATGGCGAGCAGCAGTCCTCCGCCCGAGGCCAGCAGCGCCTGCCACATCCCGCGCGAGAGCGCCGCGGCGGTGGCGTAGCTGTGCTCGAACGCGAGAAAGGTCTCGCCCATGCCGATCACCGTGCCAAGCAGGCCGATCAGCGGCGCCACCTGGGCGATGGCAGCGATCGAACCGAGACGGCGCTCGAGCGCGGGCAGCTCGACCACGGCCGCCTCCTGCACATGGAAGCGCAGCTTCTCCGAATCGTCGGCCGCGTGCAGAAGCGCCGTACGCACGACGGCCGCCACCGGCCCCGGGGTCTCCTCGCAGACCGTCAGGGCCTCGACCAAGCGGCGCTTGGCAAGGATGTTCTTGATTCCGCCGATGAACGCGGGGGCGTTGATCTGGCCCCGGTGCAGGTAGAGCGCCCGTTCGATGAACAGGACGAGGCCGAGAAGGGCGAGGGCCAAGAGGACCCACATCATGGGTCCGCCTTTGGCGAAGACGCTGGGATCGAAGAGGGCCATGGGCAAAGGCTAGGACTTGGGCGCTGCGGGGACGAGGGACGCGAGATCGGTGCGCGCGAGGTCGGCCCCGGGCAGGCCCGACTCGACGAGGCGCTCCCACGCGCGCCGGGCCTCGTCCGGGCGGCCCTCGGCCTGAAGCAGCCGGCCCAGGTCCAGCAGCGTGCGCGCCATCCAGTGCCGGCCGCGGCTGCCGAGGAGCGCGGCCTCGCGGGGTTCCAGCAGGAAAGGCTGCACCACTTCGCCGAACCAGGTCGTGATCGCGTCCGACGGGCGCTTGAGCCGCGCGTAGAGGTTCCCGAGCTTGTAGCCCGCCTCGACCCGCACATCGATGGGCGCGTCGATCCGCTCGACCAGGTCCTCGTACAGCGAAACGGCGCGGTCGGCCTGCGACGGATCGGAGGACGCCGCCTCGTTGTGGCAATCGGCGAGGGCCAGCCGGGCGAGAATGGCGTCCGGGTCGCTCCCATAATTGTCGATCAGCATTTCGTAAATCTGCTCGGCCTGGGGGAACTGGTCGCTCTTCCGGTAGAGGTCCCCCTCCTTGAGGCGCGCCTGGAAAACGAGATCGCTGTCCGGATAGGCGGTCACCATCTGCTCGATCCAGCGGATCGCCTGCTCGAGATCGTGCGGCTGCCCCAGGCTCTCCGCGAGGGTGGCCGCCCTCAGGAGCGCATACGGCGCGTAAATGGAGTCCTTCGGGAACCGCTTGACCACGTCGATCAGCCTCTGCTCGGCCTTGACCGTCTCGTCGTGCGCCGCGTAGTCCTCCGCCTCGAAGAGATACGCCTCGATCGCCGCGCGCGTCGCCGGGTACTCGACGCCGAGCCGGTCGAGGACGGCGGCCGCGGCCGATTCGCGCCCGAGGCGCGAAAGGGCTTTGGCCCGTAGGAGCTGCCCCGCGGCGGCGATCTCGGTCCGCAGCGGCGGCCGCACCCCCGCGAGGCGGACCGGCAACTCGCCCGCGAGTTCGAGCGTCCGCTCGTACTGGCCCGAATCGAACGCCATCTCCGCCTGGAGCCAGGCCGTCCGCGCACGGAGGTCCGGGTCCAAGCCGACCGCGTCCGCCGTCGCCAGAAGCCGGGAGACCCGCTCGTAGGCGGTCCGGCTGCGGCCGTCGATCTGGAGCCCGCGCGCCAGATTGTATTCCGCCTCCCACCGGTCGGCCGGATCGAATGCGCGGTTTTCGACGGACCCATCCAGGATCGACTCGGCTGCGTCAAGCGATCCGGCCCGGATTTCGGCCTCGATCCGCTGAAAGACGAGATCGCCCTCCGGCAGCGTGGCCGGCGCCGCCCGAAGCGCGGCGGCGTAGGCGTCGGCCGCGGCGCGGTATTCCCCGGCCCGGAACCACGCCTCGGCGGCGACGACATCCAGGAGAGAGCGCGTTTCTCCGGGAGGGAACGCGTCGCGGGTCTGGGTGGCCGCGGTCGCGGCGGCGCGATAGCGACCCTGATTCCAGGCGGCCGCCGTAAGGATCCCAAGGGCGTACGGCTTCAGGGCCGATCCCGGGAACTTCTCCAAGAGCTCGCCGGCCGCCGATTCGGCCTTCATGTCGTCGCGATCGTCGAGCGCAAGATCGGCCCGGAAGAGCAGCAGGTGATCGAGCACCTGCGAGGGCCCGGGTGCGGCGATCAGGCGGTCGAGTTCGGCGCGGAACTGGGATCGCCGCGGATCGTGAAGCGACGCCTGTGCCAGCAGTTGGAGCGCCATGCGCTGCCGGTCGGGGCCGTCGGGATCCGGCCCCGCCTCGAGCAATTCGAAGAGGGCGGCGCGGCCGCCCCCCTGTTTGGCCCCGCCGATGAGACCCAGGAGGAGCCGGAAATCGTCGGCCCGGGCCGCTTCGCGCGGCGGGATCGTCAGGAGCGCGTTCCGAAGGATGTTCACCGCATCGGCCTTGCGGCCCAGCGCATCGAGATACAGCGCATAGGTGCGCTCGAAATTGTATCCCTGTTCGGTCCCGTGGAACTGTGCGGCGTTCGCGGCCATCTTCCGGGCCATCTCGTCCGTCGGCCGGCCGAGCAGGATCTCCTGCCGGGCGTCCGCGATGAGGAAGGTGGCCCGGGCGAGGCTGTTGCCCGCCTCGGCAACAGCCTTGCGGAAAAGGGCGCGCGCCTGGGCGGGATCGCCCGCGGCCGCGGCCAGCCGGCCTTGAAGATAGTCGAACCACGGCCGTCCAATCGGCGCGAGATCGGAGGCCTTGACGGCCCGGACCTCGCTGCGCGCGGCGTCGAACTGGCGCAGGTCCACCGCCGCGAGCGCCATCCGCAGATGCCAGGCGGAACCGCGCGGGCCTGGAGCCGACGTCAGCACCCGCCGGGCGTCGGCCGGCCGGCCGGCGTCCAGGAGGGAGGTGGCCAGTTCGACGCTCAGCTCGGCCCGGTCGGCATGGGCATGGGCCAGCAGGCGTTCGTAGAGACCGGCGGCCACCGTAGGCAGCCCCAAAGCCTCCGCCCCGGCGGCCGCGAGGCGTTCCAGTCCAGGCCCGCTCTCGCTCGCCGGGGCTTCCTTTGCGAACGGGATCACGCGATCGAGCGGCGCAGGGGCTCGGCGCGCGCGCGCGAACCCCGGCGCCAACGCGGCGCAGAGGCAGAAAACCCGAAGACAGGATGACTTGCCCACGACACCGTTCCCATGACCTTTCCCGGCCGATCAGGCAAGCCCTCCACGGCCCGGACCGGAGGCCCGCCGTCCCGGAATACTTTGCGCCGCGCGGCCTCGACCATAGGGTGGCTCATCCCTCCATGTCGTCGGAACTCAGCGAACTCTACCAACAGGTGATCCTCGACCACAACCGGCGGCCGCGGAACCGAGGCCGACTCCCGTCCGCCAACCGGGTCGCCCATGGCGACAACCCGAGCTGCGGGGATCAGTGCGACGTTTTTATCCGGCTCGAAAACGGCCGGATCGCGGAAATTTCGTTCGACGGGTCGGGCTGCGCCATCTCCCAAGCAAGCGCCTCGCTCATGACGACCCTCCTCCAAGGCCGGACGGAGGACGAGGCGAAGGCGCTCTATGAGCGCTTTCACGGGATCGTCACGACGGGCCGGGAGCCCGAGGAAATCAGCGACCTGGCGGCTTTCGCCGGCGTCCATGCCTTCCCGGCGCGCATCAAATGCGCGACGCTGGGATGGCATGCGGCCCTCAACGCATTGAAGGGCGACGGCCAGCCCGCCACGACCGAATCCCATGCCGATTGACCAAAGCCGCGCGGCTTGCACGGTCTCCGTCCCACTCATAGTAGTACGGGATGCTCCCCTTCCCCATCGATCTCAAGGCGGGGGTCCCGATCACCGAACAGATTTTGTTCGCGGTGAAGAAGGCTGTCGTGTCGGGGCAGCTGGCGCCCGGGATCGGGTTTCCGTCGGTCCGACAGCTTAGCCAGGAGCTGCGCATCAATCCCAACACAGCCCACCGCGTGGTCACGGATCTGGCCGACCAAGGGCTGCTTGTCACCACCCCCGGCGTGGGAAGCGTCGTCGCTCCCCGGCAGAGCGCGGGCCGGCGCGAGCGTGCGGAACTGCTCGGACCGGAGCTGGAGAAACTGGCCGTCGAGGCCCGCAAACTCGGCTTGGCTCTGGACGAAGTGCAGGCGGCTCTGGCACTCCAATGGCGCAAGCTTGGACCCTGAGGACCAAGAAGCGGAAGTACGACTTATCCCCATCATGGCCATCATCGAAACCGAAAATCTCGTCCGCCGGTTCGGCCGCGCCGAAGCGGTGAACGGGCTCGATCTGACCGTTCCGGAGGGCAGCGTGTTCGCGCTGCTCGGGCCGAACGGCGCCGGCAAGACAACCACGATCAAGGTCCTCATGAATCTGCTCGCGCCCTCCCGGGGCGCGGCGCGGATCCTGGGCGTCGATTCGCGCAGGCTCGGGCCGGACGAGCTTCGGCGCATCGGCTACGTGTCCGAAAACCAGCGGCTGCCGCTCTGGATGACGGTGAACGACCTGATCGGTTACTGCCGTCCGCTGTACCCGACCTGGGACCGCGCTCTCGAGGCCTCGCTCCTGGGGCAATTCGAACTGCCCATGGGCCGTCCGCTCAAACACCTGTCGCGCGGCGGCATCATGAAGGCCGCGCTGCTGGTTTCGCTGGCGTATCGGCCCCGGCTGCTGGTCCTCGACGAGCCCTTCAGCGGACTCGATCCGCTGGTCCGCGAGGATTTCGTCAGCGGGCTTCTGGAGGCTTCCGCCAACGGGGACTGGACGATCTTCGTCTCTTCGCACGACATCGAGGAGGTCGAGCGGCTGTGCGATTGGATCGCCGTTTTGGAGGCGGGGCGCCTCCGGTTCGCGGAATCGACGGAGACGCTCCTGCGCCGTTTTCGCCGAGTCGAGGCCGTCGGCGCCGCCGGTTCCTGGCCTCCCCAAAGTTCAGCCGATCCTTCCTGGATCGGCTGGGAGGAGACGCCCGGCCTCGCGCGCTTCATCGAAACGGCGTTCAGCGATAACATCTCGCTCGGGCGCTACCATGCGGCCTTCCCGAGCGCCGCCGTTTCCGTCCGGCCGATGACCCTTCGTGAAATCTTCGTCGCTCAAGCCCGGTCCGACCGGGCGCGGCGGAAAGGAGGCGCATGAATCTCCTGTTTCATCAACTCAAGAAGGATATCCGGGCCCTTCGCCTGCCATTTGCGGCGTGGCTTGCGCTCCTCATTGTCCGGATGTCGCTGGAGATCGCCAGCGACATCCCGCTCCCGCACGTTGGCGCGCCCACCAAAGCGCTTGCGGCCGTATTGACCGGCGTGGGATTGGTCGTCTATTGGGTGTTCACCGTTCTGCTGGCGGCTTGGATCGTCCTCGAGGATCCGCCGGGCGGCACCACCGCGTTTTGGTTGACGCGGCCCTTGCCGCCCCGACGGGTCGCCGCTTCGAAACTTCTCTTGCTGGCCTGCCTTGTCCTCGTGCCCGCCGGAGCCGAAATCGGGGGGTTGATTCTGGCCGGGGCCACCCTGCCCATGCTGGCCGTCGCGGCAGTCGGTCAGGTCCTGTACCAGGCGCCGGTCGTCCTGGCGGCTGGCGCTTTCGCGCTGGTCGGGGAATCGTTGGGCGGCGTCGCGCTGACCGCCCTTCTCACTCTGCTCGGGGCCGGCATTGTCACGGCTATCGTCCGGTCCGCCGGATGGCTGGCGACCAAGACTCGATTTCATCCGGCGGTGAAGATGCATTCCGGCCAATGGCCGGAACTGCTGGCCTCCCGCCTTTATGCCACCTCGGTGCTGATCTGCATCGTAGCGATCGCCTTGTTCGTCTGGCGGTATCTCCGCAAGCACGCCGGATTTCCGCACGCTGTTATCGCCGTGTGCGCGTTTGCGCTCATGCAGGTGCCTATCGAATGGCAATGGAATTTCCTCGACGTGCGAACCGCCGCGGTGAAGCCGCCCGACCTGTTCAGATCGGCCGAGCACGGCCCGATTCGGTTCGCCGGCTCCATCGACGAAGACATGGGCAATAATCGAATCGGTGTGGAATGCCATTTCGGCGCGGTCGCTTTGGCTGATGGTCTGGCGGCGGTCCCGGAGCGCGTGGATGGCTATACGGTGGTCCAGCAAGTCCATTCCGAGATTAGCCGGTTTCCCAATCTGGATGGTACGTATTTCGCAACCTTTGTGTGCCCCGACGCGCTCGCTCGGGCACTGGGCTCGCCGAAGATTCTGAACGCGGCGGCGCCGATCCCCTACGAGGCATATCTCAATGGTTTCCGCCCGCCGCTGGGGATTTTCAGCTCCGGAATCGAACTGCCGGCCATCGCGTCGCTTCGCCGATTTATCGTCTCAGCGAATCTACCTCTCAAGGTCGGAGCCGTTGCGGGGCAAGGCATGAGCCGCCTGAAAATCAGCTCGCTGGATGCTTCCGGCCCGGGGAGGTTCCAAATCGCGCTGTCCGAGATCCGCCTACAGTCCGCGCTTGCATCCGTTTTCGATCTTCCGGACACGTCCGTTGCCTCTTCCGCGCAGGCGTATGTCATTGTGAACGGCCGGCGCCACGAGGCGGTCGTGCTCGACCGGCGGCGTTTGACCGCTGCCGGTTCGGCCGATCTCAAAATACAGACGGTTTTTCTCGGGTTCAGCGGCGATTCACCGGTTGGCCAGGCCTGGTTGCGCGGAGCACGGCTCATCATGCTGCGCCTTGCGGCCGTCGGGCAGGCTCCGGCCACCGTGGAAATCAACGGGCCCTTGTCTTGAAGCCCCGGTCCTCGCGGCGCCCGCCTGCGGCAAGCTCGGCCGTCGGCGTCGCGACGTAGGCAGTTGCGAATGACCCTCCGAATTGCGACTCGCGGCCGGCGGCTACTCCTCGCGATTGCCGCAACACCATCAACCGCAAACGCCGGTCCGGATGTTGGATGAAGTCGGCGGAAGATCGATAGCGGTTTCGAGCGAAACGGCTCGAAACCCACTCGGGGCCTTTCAGCCCGATCCCGCGAAGCTGGGGCCGCTCACGCCCGGCGGGTCGGACGAAATCGGCCGGCTCCACCCGCGAAATATTCGGACTGGGCGGTGCCCCGGAGCTGTGCTAACGTAAGCGGCGTTCGAAGGCCCCCTCGGCGGGCCTACCCGCCTTTCCCACGAACCGGCCTCCCCCCGCGAGGACACGCTCGTTGAGAAAGCGCTTCGGGCTTCTTCGGAGTTAAACCATCAACTTCGCGCTTTCGCCATGCCCACCCTCGCCACGGTCGTCGACGGACTTTCGCTCCCCAACCCGTTCGTCATCGCCTCCGGCCCGCCCGGAACCAATCTCAGCGTGGTGAGCCGCGCCTTTCGGGAGGGGTGGGGCGCGGTCATCGCCAAGACGGTCAGTCTCGACGCCTCCAAGGTGGTCAACGTCAGCCCGCGTTATGCGAAACTCCACGCGGCCGGCGGCGAAATCATCGGCTGGGAGAACATCGAGCTCATCAGCGACCGGCCGCTCCATCTTTGGATCGACGAATTCAAAAAGTGCAAGGACCTCCACCCCCAGGGCGTCCTGATCGCCTCCATCATGGAGGAGTACCGCAAGGACGCCTGGATCGAAATCGTCGAACGCTGCCAGGCGGCCGGGGTGGACGGCTTCGAACTCAACTTTTCCTGCCCGCACGGCCTGCCCGAACGGAGGATGGGCTCGGCGATGGGCCAGGATCCGGAGATTCTGGAGGAGGTCTGCGGCTGGGTGAAATCGGCCGCGAAGCGGCCCTTCTGGGCAAAGATGACGCCCAACATCACCCATATCGAGGAACCCGGCCGGGCCGCCCTGCGGGGCGGCGCCGACGGGCTGAGCGCGATCAACACGATCCGCTCGGTTATGGGCGTGAACCTGGACACCTTCCGCCCCGAGCCCAGCGTCGAAGGCTACACGACGCCGGGCGGCTATTCCTCGCGGGCCGTGAAGCCGATCGCGCTGCGCATGGTGATGGAGCTGGCCGCCCTGATCCACGCCGAATTCCCCGGCAGGTCCCTGTCCGGCATCGGCGGGGTGGAGTCGGGCGAGGACGCGGCCCAATTCATCCTGCTCGGCGCCGGCACCGTCCAGGTGTGCACCGGCGTGATGAAATTCGGCTACGGGTGCGTGAAGCCGATGTGCGAGCAACTGCTCGCGTTCATGGCCAGGCACCGGTTCGAAACCCCAGCCGACTTTTGCGGCAAAAGCCTGCCCTATTTCACGACCCATGCCGATCTCGTCCAGCGCCAGGCCGCCCGCAAGGCGGCGCAAAAGGCCGCGGCCTCCAAGGTCGTCCGCAGCGACGGCGAATGGACCGGCGACGAATTCGTGAAGCAATCGGACGCCCTCTCGCAAGGCTGACCCGCGCATTCCGATCACAGAAAAGCGACCATGAGCGCCCCCCCCACCCTGGAACCCTGTCCCTCCTATATCGGCGGCGAATGGCGGCGCGGCCGCGAGGGCACTCCGGTCTACAATCCATCCACCGGCGAAGCCATTGCCGAATGCCCCGCGGACGGCGCGGCCGAAATCGACGCCGCCGTTCAGGCCGCAGAGGACGCCTTTCCGGCCTGGAGCGCGACGCCCGCCGTCGAACGGGCCCGAGTCTTCTTCCGGTACCGCCAGCTCGTGGAGGAAAATTTCGAACGGATCTGCTGGACGATCACCCGCGAGCACGGCAAGACCCTCGCCGAGGCGCGCGGCGGCGCCCACCGCGGCATCGAAAACATCGAATACGCCTGCGGGGTTCCCTCCCTGCTCTTCGGCGACACGCTCGGGAATCTGGCGCGCGGCGTCGATTGCGAGACCCTGCTCCAGCCGCTCGGAGTGTGCGCCGGCATCACGCCGTTCAACTTCCCCGCGATGGTCCCGCTGTGGATGTTCCCCCTCGCCCTCGCGTGCGGGAACACCTTCGTCCTCAAGCCCAGCGAAAAGGTGCCCCTTTCCGCCGTGCTCCTCGTGCAGCTCCTGGAAAAGGCCGGGCTGCCGCCGGGCGTTCTCAACCTGGTCCATGGCGGCCGCAAGGCGGTCGACGCGCTGCTCGTCCATCCCCGGATCAAGGCCGTGTCGTTCGTGGGCTCCTCGCCGGTCGCACGGCGCGTCTTCGAAACGGCGACGGCCCACGGCAAGCGGGTCCAGGCGAACGGCGGCGCCAAAAATTACATTGTGATCATGCCCGACGCCGATGTGCCGCGGACCGTCGAGGCCCTCGCAACCGCGGCCTTCGGCTGCGCGGGCGAACGCTGCATGGCCGGTTCCACCGCGCTCGCAGTGGGGGCGGCGGCCGACCGCGTGCTGCCGAGCCTCGTCGAGGCCGCGCGGCGCATCCGGGTCGGTCCGACGGATCGGCCCGCCCAGCCGGACATGGGGCCGCTCATCACGGCCGAGCACCGCGGCCGCGTGAGCGGGCTCGTATCCTCCGGGGAAGGCGATGGGGCGCAGGTCGTCTGCGACGGGCGGGACGTCCACGTCGCAGACGCCCCGGGCGGCTTTTTTTTCGGGGCCACGGTCGTCGACGGCGTGCGCGAGGAGATGACCCTGGCGCGAGAGGAAGTCTTCGGGCCCGTCCTGAACGTGATGCGCATGGAGGACCTCGACCGCGCCATCGAACTCGCCAACCGATCCGCCTACGGCAACGGCGCCTCGATCTTCACCCGCTCGGGCGCGGCCGCCCGGGAATTCAAGCACCGGGTGAAGGCCGGCATGGTCGGAGTCAACGTGGGCGTGCCCGCCACGATGGCGATGTTCCCGTTCACCGGCTGGGACGACTCGTTCTACGGCGACCTGCACATCCAGGGACGCGAGGCGGTGCAGTTCTACACCCGCCAGAAGGTCGTCACCACGCGGTGGTTCGGCGGCGAAGTGGGCGACGTTTGGAAAAAGTGAATCCTTCCCCTCCATGGCGCTCCTAATCAGGCACGGCGAGGTGGTGACGGCGGGCGGGCGCGGCGTCGCCGACGTCTATTGCGAGGGAGAAACCGTGACGGCGATCGGCCGCGACCTCCCGGCGCCGGCCGGAGCGACGGTGATCGATGCGACCGGCCACCATGTCTTCCCGGGCTTCATCGACCCGCATGTCCATATCCACCTGCCGTTCATGGGAACCCTGGCCAAGGACACCTACACGACCGGCAGTCGGGCGGCCCTGATGGGCGGCACGACGACCCTCATCGAAATGTGCTGTCCGGCCCGGCAGGACGACGCCCTCGCCGCGTTCGAGCACTGGCTCGGGAACGCGGAGGGGAAATCCGCCTGCGATTTCACCTTCCACATGGGGGTGACCCGCTTCGACGACGGCACCCCCGCCAAGCTCCGGGAAATCGTCCGGCGCGGCGTCGCCTCGTTCAAGATCTTCCTCGCCTACCGCGGGGCGTTCGGCATCGACGACCGGGAGCTCTACCGCACGCTCAAGCTTGCGAAGGAGCTCGGGGTCATCGTCGCCGTGCACTGCGAGAACGAGACCCTCGTCGCGGAGCGCCAGCAGGAGTTGCTCGCGGCGGGCATGACGGACCCGGGCCGGCATCACGAAAGCCGGCCGCCCTTCGTGGAAGCCGAGGGCGTCCACCATCTGATGAGCTTCGCCGAGGCGACGGGGGCGGATACCTACATCGTGCATCTGAGCTGCGCGGAAGCGCTCGACGCCGCGCTGGCCGCCCGGCGACGGGGGGTGCGGGTCGCAGTCGAAACCCTGATCCAATACCTTGTCCTCGACCGTTCGTACGCCGAGCGGCCCGGCTTCGAAGGGGCGAAATTCGTCATGTCCCCGCCGCTCCGGGATGCCCGCAACCAGGCCGTCCTCTGGGACGGTCTGCGTTCGCGGCTCATCGACACCGTCGCCACCGACCATGCGCCGTTCGATTTCCGCGGGCAGAAGGAGATGGGGCGGGAGGATTTCACCAAGATTCCGAACGGCATCCCCGCGCTCGAGGAGCGGATCAATCTGCTCCACACGCATGGCGTCCGGAAGGGGCGCCTCGACCTCTGCGATCTCGTGGACGCGGCCAGCACGCGCGTGGCGAAGCTGTTCGACCTGTTCCCGCGCAAGGGCACGATCGCAGTGGGAGCCGACGCCGACCTCGTCGTCTTCGATCCGAAGTGGCGCGGGGTCATTTCCGCCCGGACGCAGGCAATGAACGTGGACTACAGTGCGTTCGAGGGCTGGCCGATCGAGGGACGGCCCCGGCACGTCGCCGTCCGCGGCCAGCTTGCCGTGCGGAATTTCGAGTACGCGGGCACCCCCGGCCGGGGAAAATTCCTGGCCCGGACTCCCAGCCACTTCTGAGCCGGGGTCCTGACTGAACTGTCGGGAGTCGGCGCATCCCGCTCTCTCGCGTCTTAGCTCAGGCGCCGCGCCAAAATAACCTGACCCATTTTCTCTGTAGGCCGCCCCGCTGACCCGTAGGGAAATGAGTCAATTTATTTTGGCGCGATTCCTAAAGTCACTGTCGGGATTCAGCGCGCCCCTCCCCGGTCTTCCTCCGAGAATTCCCTCCGGGCGGCCTCAAACCCGCGGTCGTAGGCGGCGATGAGCCGGTCCCAGGCGGCGCTGGCCTCCTCGTCGATCTGGTGCCGGGCCGGATCGGCGTCGAACCAGGCGATCGTTCGGGCGATGCCCTCGCGATAGCGGGTCGTCGCGACGTAGTCAGGGACGAAGCGCCGGATCTTCGTGTTGTCGAACAGCGCCGAATTCGCCTTGTCGCCGAGCAGGCTGCCGGTCATGTCGGGCAGGCAGCCCACGATGAAATCCGAGGCGATGTGAACCAGGTTCGGCCGGGACACCCCGGCCGCTTCCGCAGTGGCGGCGTAGAGATCGTTCCACGTCGGCGCCTCCTCCGAGGTGATATGAAAGGCGTGTCCGATCGCTCCGGCCTGCCCCAGGAGGCCCACGAGCCCTTTCGCGAAATCGGAATTGTGGGTGATGGTCCAGAGCGTGAGCCCGTCGCCCGGGACGATCAGGGGCCGGCCCCGGCGCAGCCGGTCGATCGCGGTGTAGCTCTTCTGCCAGCTGTTGACCGCGAGCGGCACGACCGTGTCGCCGTAGGTCAGGGACGGGCGGACGATCACGCCGGGGAACCCCTCGTCCCGCCACGCCCGCAGCAGGGTCTCCTCGCACGCCTGCTTGTTCCGGCTGTAATCCCAGAACGGATTCGAAAGCGGGGTCGATTCCGTCACCAGGGGGTGGCCGTGCAGCGGTTTTTGGTAGGCGCTCGCCGAGCTGATGAAGAGGTACTGCGCGGTCCGTCCACGAAGGAGCCCGATGCGCTGGCCCAGCTCCGCCGGATTATAGACCAGAAAATCGACGACCGCGTCCCACGAACGCCTGCCGAGCGCGGCCGCCGCCTCGTCCGGCTTGCCGATGTCGGCCGTCACGGTGGTTGCGCCGGCAACGGCGATCCCCCGCCGCGACCGGTTGAGGAGCGTGACCTCGAAACCGCGCTCGACCGCAAGCCGGGCGCAGGCCGTGCTGATGATGCCGGTGCCGCCGATAAAGAGGATCTTCATGGATTCGAAAGGGATTAAATAGCCTTCGCCTGCGGGGCGAGCCTGTTAACGCGTCGCCTCGGCGGTGTGAATCTCCTTGGGCGTGGCGGATCAGCTTTCGATCGTCAGGCTAAAATCGCCCCCGCAGGTCCATCAGGAGGCCGACCCACGGCGAAAGGCTTGGCGCGCACCTGGAGCGGTCTTATCCTCGGACTTCGATGAATGCTCTGGTCGCCATGAACGCCAACGGGGCTGCCAATCTCCAGATCTAGCCCAGATGGCAGACTCGCTAGATCGAGAAACCCGCGAGGCTTTCCAGGCGATGAACCCTGGGGCCGCGCAGCGGCACGCGTTTCTTTGCGTCGGGCCGAACTGCTGCGCGCCCGAGCAGGGCCTCGAAACCTGGGCCGTCCTCAAACGCTGCATCGCCGAGCGGAAAATCCCCGTTCTCCGCACCAAGGCCGCCTGCCTGCGCATCTGCCGCGGCGGCCCTTGGATGGTCGTCTATCCCGAAGGCGTCTGGTACAGCGCCGTCACGCCTGAGCGCTGCGAGCGCATCGTTCGCGAGCATCTCGTCGGAGGGACTCCGATTCGGGAATGGACGGTCCGCCCCTCGACCGGAGACGGGCCGTGTCCCGCGCCGGATTCGAATCCCCCTATCGGCCCATGACTTCCGGCGCATGCGCGTTCCCCCTTCCTCAGCTTCCCGCGCACCTTGAGACGCGCGCGGATCAGGCGGCTTGAGGGTGCTGGGCGGGAAGCATCCCGTCGAAGACAACTCGGACCTCCATTGTCGACAAGGACTCCAGGATCCGTCGCTCATCGCGGATCGGCCACCAATCGTACAAATAGATCTCAAGCGGCCGCCACATGGCGACCCAACCCACGATGTTCAGGCCCTCGCCCAGAAACGTGGCGGCGACGCCGGGGTACAACCTTGCGGCCAGCGCGCCCAGCGCGAGGCACACGGCCAGGAACAGGACGCCGATCGCCAGGCTCATCCGGCCCCGCCTCAGGAGATGGGCCAGCTCGCGGCGCTTCATCCCGGCCCGGGTCGAAAAGTAGTTTCGGACCGCATTTTGCACGCCCGCCGCGCCGTCCCGCGGTGGCGGCGAACTGACGTGAATCTCGAGTCCAAGCCCGTCGCGTGATGGAAGCTCTCGCGCCCAGTTCAGGATGAATTCTTCGGCCTCGGCGTCCAAATCGCGCTCCAGAAGCGGCGAAGGGTCCATCGGGTTGAAGAGCTGCGCCAGCTCCCTCAACCGCAGAAATATGTTCGTAGAGACCGCCTCTGCCATGCCTCCAATATTTCCCGGAACAGGGGCCGGGTCAAAGAACCCGGCCTGCGAATCGGTTGAACGGTCGTCTAAGTTACATAATGCGTTTTTGTTAAATATCTTATGAGACCATCGCCTTCGAGTTACGGCGTTCTTTCGGCGAAGGCGCTGATTGGAAAACATGCCTCCCCGGGCGTCTCGCACCCTCCGCCTTGGGATCGGTTTTGGCTTTATTAAGTCCCGACGGCTCCGACAATCCCGGCGTGGCTAAAGCGTTCCACGACCTCGACGAACGCGAGATTCTGGCGCTCGCGATCTCCTTGGAGGAGGACGATGGACGCACCTATGGGGAATTCGCGAACCGGCTTCGGACGGAATTCCCGGACACGGCGGTCGCGCTCGGCCGGCTTCAGGAGGAGGAATCCAGCCATCGCCATCGGCTGATCGAACTGTACCGGAGCCGGTTCGGCGAACATATCCCGCTCATCCGCCGAAACGACGTGAAGGGCTTTGTCCCGCGCAAATCCGCCTGGCTCCTGGGCAATCTCTCCGTGGCCTATGTCCGCAGGGAGATCGAAAGCATGGAGGCCGAAACGCGCCGGTTCTACCAGACGGCCGCCGCCCGCAGCGCGGACGCCGGGGTCCGCCAGCTCCTGGGCGATCTTGCGGCGGAGGAAGTGAAGCATTCCGAACTTGCCGAACAGCTCGAACGGGAACGGGTCGCTTCCGGCGCCGAAGAGCGCGAGGCGAGCGCCGAGCGCCGTTCGTTCGTGCTCAAGGTCGTGCAGCCCGGGCTCGCCGGACTCATGGACGGGTCGGTTTCGACCTTGGCGCCGCTGTTCGCGGCGGCGTTCGCAACGCATGCGAGCACCGACGCCTTCCGTGTCGGCCTCGCCGCTTCGATTGGCGCCGGTATCAGCATGGGCTTCGCCGAGGGCCTGTCCGATGACGGCGTCCTGAGCGGGCGCGGACGTCCCTGGCTGCGCGGAGGGGTCTGCGGACTCATGACGACCGTTGGCGGCCTCGGCCACACGCTCCCCTTCCTGATTCCGACCTTTCGCATCGCTATGGCGATCGCGACCATCATCGTCGCGATCGAACTCGGCGGGATCGCCTGGATCCGGCGCCATTACATGGACACGCCCCTCCTTTCGGCGGCCTTTCAGGTGATCCTCGGTGGCATCCTCGTTTTTCTGACCGGCTATCTCATCGGATCGCTTTGAATGGATGCCTCTTCGCCCTCCCCGGGCTTCAGGCCAGCACCGATGGCGCCCGCTCTCGTCCGCCCCTTCCCGGCATGAAAACAATACCGCTCCCCCCCTGCCCCCACCGGCCCGCCCCCTACGCCGGCCCGTCGGCCGAAGAGGTGCTACGCCTTCGCCGCGAGTACCTGAATCCGGGCCTGTTTCTCTATTACCGAAAGCCCATCATGATCGTGGAGGGGAAAATGCAGTACGTGTGGGACGACACGGGCAAGAGGTATTTGGACGGCTTGGGCGGTATCGTGACGGTCAGCGTGGGCCACTGCCATCCCCACGTGGTCGCGGCCGCGCGGCGCCAGAACGAGATGCTCCAGCATGCGACGACCCTCTACCTCCATCCGCAAATCGTCGAGTTCGCGGAAAAGCTGGCCTCCAAGATGCCCGGCGAACTCAAGGTCTGCTATTTCGTGAACTCGGGCTCGGAAGCCAACGACCTGGCGCTGCTCATGGCGCGCCTGCACACGGGAAACTACGATGTCCTGACGCTGCGCAACGCCTACCATGGGGGCAATGCCTCCGGCATGGCGGCGACCGGAAACCGCACATGGAAGTTCAACGTCCCCCATGCCTTCGGCGTGCACCACGCCATGGCGCCGTATCCGTACCGGGGCCCTTACGGCTACGACGATCCCGAAGCCGGGCGCAAATACGCCGACGACGTGAAGGCGCTGATCGACTACGCCACGCCCGGGCGCGTCGCCGGCTTCATCGCCGAGTCCATCCAGGGCGTCGGCGGCTTCGT
>JBOHXF010000439.1:0-2485 GCA_050737455.1 Opitutaceae bacterium
ACCCCGTCCTTGCCGAGGATCGTGCCGATCGTTCCGACCATTCCCGGCTGGTCCATGTTTTCGAGGACGAGGAGCTTCCCTTCCGCAGCCACCTCGACCTCCCGGCCGTTGATGTTCACGATGCGCGGCTCCCGGGCCTTGCCGATGAGCGTGCCTGCGGCGGATGCGGCGCCGCCCTCCGCCGCCACGGCCTCGACCTGGATGAGTTCGATGTATTCGCTTTCCGCCGTGGACTTGACCACCTCGGCCTGGATGCCCAGCCGCTGGAGGAGGACCGGCGCGTTCACGAAATTGACCTCTTCGCCGCCGATCCGGCGGAGGAATCCCCGCTCGATCGCGCGGGTGACCGAATTGACGTCGAGGTCCACGATCGCCCCCCGGTAGGTGATGCGCAGCGAGGCGATCTGGGAAGCGGCGATCTGCTGCACAAGGGTGCCCAGCTTGCCGCCGAGGTCGAGGTACGGGCCGAGGAGCTTGAGCGCCGCGGCGTCGATCGAAGGCATATTGACGGCGTTCCGGATGACCCCGCCGTTCAACACGTCGGCAATCTGTTCGGCGACCTCCAGGCCGACGGCGTCCTGCGCCTCGGCGGTCGAGGCGCCAAGATGCGGAGTGAGGGTTACATTCGCCAGCCGGCGCAGCTCGCTGTCGGGCGCGAGAGGCTCTTCCTCGTAGACGTCAAGGCCGGCGGCCGCCACGTGGCCGGACTTCAAGGCCGCGACGAGGGCCGCCTCCTTGATGATCCCGCCTCGTGCGCAGTTGAAAATCCGAACTCCCTTCTTCGCCTTGGCCAGCGCCGCCTCGTCGATCAGATAATGGGTGTCGTCGGTGAGCGGCATGTGCACCGTCACGAAGTCCGACTGCGCCAGCAGCTCGTCGAGCGCCACCGCCTCGACCTGCATCCCCTTCGCCCGGCTGGGGGCGAGGTAAGGATCGTAGGCGAGCACGCGCATGCCGAAGGCCTGGGCGCGCTTCGCGACTTCACCGCCAATGCGCCCGAGGCCGACGATACCGAGGGTCTTGCGAAACAGCTCCATGCCGGAGAATGTCTTGCGGTCCCATTTGCCCTCCCGCATCGAAGCCGCGGCCTGCGGCACGGGCCGGGCACCGCAGAGACGGTGGGTGAAGGTCAATTCCGCCGTCGCCACGGTGTTGCCGGAAGGCGTGTTCATCACGATCACGCCGCGCTCCGTCGCCGCGTCGACGTCGACGTTGTCGACGCCGACGCCGGCACGGCCGACAACCTTGAGGCTAGGGGCGGCGGCGATCACCTCCGCGGTGACCTTTGTCTCCGAACGCACCGCGATGGCGTGGGCGTCCCGGACCAGTTCGAGCAGCTTGGCCGGGGAGGAGCCGTAGGCCTCGATGACTTCGAGGCCCGGCTGCTGGCGCAGCCAGGCGACTCCCTTGGGAGAAATCTTGTCGGCGACGAGAACTTTCATGGGTGAATTCGTGGACAAAATGGAGGCCAGAGAAGCGGCGCGGCGCGCACCAAGCAAGGAAAAGCGGACTTCCGCCCGGTGGGGCGATCCGCGGGGGATTGAGCGAACGCAAAAGAGAGGTTGGAAGCTTCGGCCGATTTGCCACACGGTGACGGCTCCTTGCACATCTTCCGCTTCACACGCTCCCTCCGGCTTCCGACCGTCTTTGGGCTCGGCGCTCGCGCTCGCCGGCTGCGAGGTCTACAGCGAGGCGCGGACGGACGCTCGCTTGCCTAAATCGATTTGACCGGAACTATTGTCCGGGACTTCTCCTCTACGCGTGCGTAGCATGGCTGTGCCCTCCGCAAAACCGCCCCGCGATCTGCGCTTCGACTCGCTGCGCGGGCTGATGCTGATCATGATGACGGTGAACCATCTGCCCAGCGGCCTGCGGTTCCTAACGGACAAACCTTGCGGCATCTTTTCAGCGGCCGAGGGCTTTGTCTTCCTGTCCGGGATCATGGCGGGCTGGGTGTACACCCGGCGGCGTCACCGGGAAGGATCGGCGGGGCTGTGGAAGGCGACCCGCGGCCGCGCGAACATGATCTACCGCTGGCACATGGGTTCATTCCTGGGCGCTCTCGTCGCGGTCCGCGTGACGGATGTGCTGTTCGGCTTCTGTTCCCAGAATTCCCCGCTGCTGTTCTACCAGCACCCCTTCCTGGCAATCGCGCTCGGCAGCGTGCTGCTTTACCAGCCCGGCATGCTGGACATCCTTCCCCTGTACTGCGCGGTCGTGGTCGCGCTGCCGTGGGTCCTCGACCAGCTTGAGACCGGGCACCGCAAGCGGATCCTGACGCTGAGCGGGGCCATCTGGGCGCTCGTCCAATTCGCGCCACCGGTCGACGGCGGCCGGTTCTATCCCTTCGTGGTCGGCAGCTTCAATGTGCTCGCCTGGCAGTTCATATTCTTCCTGGGTGCCGTCGTCGGGCACGCAAAGGCCGATCCCGACAGGGATATCCTGCCCTTCCGGCCCCTTGGGCTGCTGGCGGCCGCGGCAGTCG
>JBOHXF010000440.1:0-3641 GCA_050737455.1 Opitutaceae bacterium
TCGGGGATTTCGATCTCGTAGCTGTAGCGGATCGGCTTTCCGACGGGACCCCGATCCGCCGGGTTGTTCGTGAAGGCGAACGACTGCCGCCAGTGCGTCAGCCAGGGGCGTTCGTAATCGAGCCAGGGATGGCGGACCCAGTCGTGCGGCACCCGCAGGCTGCGGATGAGCAGGCACCGCCCGCCGCGGAGCCAGATCTCCGCCGTCACCGGATAAGTCAGCCCCCGAGGGAACGGCGCCTCGTCGTCGAGCGCCAGGGGAATCTCGTGGCTGGCGCCGTCGGGCCCGATCAGGCGAATCGGCCATTGCACCAGGTTCGGCGCGAACAGGCCGACCGGCGCGATCACATTGGGCACCGTGTCATGCCCGCAAACCCAGGTGACCTCTCCGTTCGAGACGATGCGGTCCGCCTCGAACGTCAGCCGGTTCCGGTAGTCGATGAACCGCTCGCCGCTCCGTCCGTACGTGCCCCACCCCGAGGCATGACCCGCGAGATCGACCACGATTCGGCCGGGCGTCCGCACCGCCACGCGCGCCGAATCGAGGACGCCGTCCCCTTTGACGAGCGTCCGCTCGCCATAGGCGTCGGCTCCCGGCGGAGGCCCGTCCGTTCCTCCCTGCACATAGAGGCCGAATAGCCCGCTCCACCCGGCCTGATCCGAGGTGACGTCGGGGCCGTCCGCGGGAATCCGAAACTGGGTGGCGACGCCGCCTTGCGTGAGGTCGAGCTTGAGCCGGTATCCGGGCCGGCCGGAACTCGAAACGACGATTGCTTTCGCCGTCCGCCGGACGGTCATTTGAGCGCTGGCGACCGAAGCGGCGAATGCGCCGAGGGCAAGTGGGAAAAGGGCGATCGTTCGGTTCATAGGATTTTGCGGACGGCCGCCCGCAATACGGGGAAGCTTCGTCTGTCGCGGGCCGGGGCTTTTAAAGTAAAACACAGGAGGCCCCGATTATCAAACCCCGAAGCCGGATGCGAGGCGAGGCGCGCCGCGCCTCGGCGATCGCGAAATTTATGGCTCGAAACCGGACCGGCTGTCCGATTCGCTCCAAGGAGCCGCTCAGCCCGCCCTTCCCTTGCGCGCAACGAACCTCCTTCTCGTTACGGCGATCTTGGTCCTTCCGGTCAGGATCGCCTCCGCCCAGTCCTCCGACGAACCGGGCGAAGTGTCCCAATTGAAGGCGCTCAGCCTCGCGGATCTGATGAACGTGGAGGTCACGTCGGTGTCGCTCACGCCTGAGAGGCTGCTGGACGCGGCCTCGGCGATCCAGGTGATCACGAACCGGGAGATTCAAAGTTCCGGAGCCGCCAGCGTGCCCGAAGCCCTGCGCCTGGCCGACAATCTGGAGGTGGCCCAGGAAAACTCCCATGATTGGGCGATCAGCGCGCGGGGGTTCGACGCCAATCTGGCGGACAAGCTCCTCGTCCTGATCGACGGACGCGCCGTCTACACGCCGCTTTACGGCGGCGTCCTCTGGAATGTGCAGGATTATCCGCTCGAGGACATCGACCGGATCGAGGTGATCAGCGGCCCCGGCGGCACCCAGTGGGGCGCCAACGCCGTGAACGGGGTGATCAATATCACGACGAAGAGCGCGCAGGACACCCAGGGCCTTTACGTCGAGGAGGCGGGCGGCGGGTCGGAATTGGAGGACCAGACGGAAATCCGCTACGGCGGCGAGATCTCGCCCGGCGTCTACTATCGCGCGTACGGCGAGTATACCAACCGGGGCAGCGAGGTCCTGAGCAACGGGGAGGGCGCCGACGATTCCTGGGATATGAGCCGGGGCGGCTTTCGGATCGACTCCGTCGCGTCCGAGGAGGACCAACTGACGGTCTCCGGCGATGTGTACCAGGGGACCGAGTATCTCGGCGCGACCGGCGACGAAGGCCTCACCGGCGACAATCTCCTGGGCCGCTGGACGCGCACGTTTTCGGACGATTCCCAAATGAGCCTTCTCGCATACGCCGATCGGACGCGCCTGTCCGAGCCGTTCGCCGCCGATCCGGCCGGCCCGCCGTATTTCTCCGGATTTCCCGCGTCCGCCCTGGTGGACGATCTCGACACTTACGACGTGGACTTCCAGGACCGCACCGGCTCGGCGGAACGCAACCAGATCGTCTGGGGCCTGGGCTACCGCCATACCCATGAAACGGATACGGATAAGTCGCTCATCCAGTTCTCGCCGTCGGTCCTGGACCAGAATCTCTACAGCGCGTTCATCGAGGACCAGTTCGCGGCCTCCTCCGTGGTGCACGTCACGATCGGCTCGAAGGTCGAGCACAACGACTACACGGGCTACGAGCTGGAGCCCAGCGTGCGGGCGCTGTGGAAGATCACTCCGCAGCAGTCCCTGTGGGCCGCCGTTTCGCGGGCGGTCCAGACCCCTTCGCGCTACGATCGGGACCTCGTCGTGCCCACCGGTCTCGTCAACGCGCCCCCGCCCTACCGGTTCCCGGCGGACTACCTGCAGGGGTCCTCGAGCTTCTCCTCGGAAACCGAGCTCGCCTACGAGCTGGGCTACCGGGCCCAGTTCGGCTCCGCCGTATCCGGGTCGGTTTCGACCTTCTACAACGACTACGAGCATCTCCGCAGCACGGCCGCCACCCCCGCATCCGCGTATTATCCCTTTTCCTATCCGATCGTCTTCGAGAACGGCCTCGAAGGCGACACCTACGGGCTCGAAGTGAGCGGCGATTACCGCGTATTCGACGGCTGGACCCTGCACGCCGGCTACGACCTGCTGCGCGAGCGGCTGCACGCCGCTCCCGGGTACGTCGACGCGACCGGCGGCCACAATGAAACCGCCGACCCGCGCAACCAGGTGTTTCTCCGCAGCTCGTTCCAGATCACCAAGCGCCTGGAGCTCGACGGCGATTGGCGCTGGATCGACAAGCTGGTCATCGGCAACGGGCCGACGAACGGTCCGGCCACGGCGACGGTGCCCTCGTACGCCGAACTCGGCGCACGGATCGCCTGGCGCCCCGTCGACCGGCTCGAGCTCTCCGTGGTCGGGCAGAACCTCCTGCACGCCTATCACCAGGAATACGGGTTCCCGAGCCCGACCACCGAATACATCCAGCGGACCGCCTACGGCAAGGTTGTCTGGAAATATTGAGCGGCGGCGTGCGGCGCTCTCCCGGCCGCCGGCCCTTCGATCGGCGCACCGGGTCCGTCCCCGGCACCGGGGGGAGGCATTTTCTCGAAGGACCTCGGGCGGCCCGCGAATTTGCCCACGGCCCCGGAGCGGGCGGCAAACGGTTCAGAATGCATCGGCCGGAACCCGCCCGGCGGAGCCGGCGAGCGCCATGGCCCGCCCGGCGTGCCAGCCGGTCGTCCAGGCCGCCTGGAAATTGAACCCGCCGGTAATCCCGTCGACGTCGAGCAGCTCCCCGGCGAAATGGAGCCCGGGAACGAGGCGGCTCTCCATCGTGGCGAAATTCACCTCGCGCAGGCGCACGCCGCCGCAAGTCACGAACTCCTCCTTGTTCAGGCTCTTGCCGGTCACCGCGAACTCGGAGCCGGTCGCCTCGCCCGCAAGCGCCTCCATCTCCCGGTTCGAAACCGAGGCCCAAAGGCTCTCAGCCGCGATCCCGGCCGCCAGCATGAGCCGCTCCCAGAGTCGCGCCGGCAGGCCGA
>JBOHXF010000441.1:0-3153 GCA_050737455.1 Opitutaceae bacterium
GAGTGATTTCGTCCACGGGAGGCAGCTCGCGCGGGTTGGTCGCGCTCACGGTGCCGTACTCGTCGTTGATCTTGAGCTCCGTATTCGCTCCGGGGAATTGCAGGAACTTGGGGTCGTACTTGATCGCGGCATAGATCCGCTTCGCGTGGTTATAACTGTACGCCTGTTGGTACTGCTCGTTGTCGTTGAGGGCGACCACCCGCAACGCGAGTTCGTCCGGCAGGATCACGTAATTGACATCGAGGAGGTTGCGCAGGCTGCCGTACTGGCCGACGCGGTTTTCCAATTTGCCCTGCGTGTGGAAAATCGCGTCGTTCAGGCTCGCGTTGATGATGCCCGCGGGGCTGCCGTCGCCGAACAGCATCGAATTGGGCCCGCGCTGCATGTCGATGCGGTCGATGTCGAAATTGTCCCATGGGATGCTCGTTAGGAAATAGTTTCGCGTATTGTCGGCCTCGGTGAGGCCGCGCACGCGCGTGTCGCTATTGGGATCGAGCAAGCGCTGATTCTCCGAGAGGTTCGCGCCGTTGCCGACGCCCCCGAAGTTGCCATACATCCCGCCGACTTCCGTGTTCGTCGTGTATTGCAGCAAGCTTTGGGCGTCGGTGGCCGAGATGTCGGACATGAACTTCGCGTCCACGACGGAGATCGCCGATCCGAGGTCGCTCAATTTCGTGCGGACGCGGGTTCCGGCCAAGGTGTCCTGCACCTGATAGGAATCGTTCCCCTCGGTGGAGCTCACCGTGAACGGCGAGAGCGTGATCACCTGGTTTTGATCCTGATTCTGGTCCGAGGTCGTGACCGGCGCCTGGGCTGGCGCGGTCGTTGCAGCCGCGTTGGCGTTCGCGGTCGAGCTCGGAGCGGGCGCGGTCTGCGCCCGGACGAGCGATACGGCAAGGAGCGAGACCGCGGATGCAAGCATCCACGAGCGCCGCCCAATGGGTTTGTTCATGTTCATAGTCGGGGTCTAGTGTTATCTAGTCAATCTGGCTGTCTAAGGGCTGAAGCGAAAAGACGCGGGTTAACCGTGGAGAGCATAGAAAACGGGGCCGCTCATGAAAATGAGTTCGCTTGCTCCCGAATTAATACTTGTTGCAGGCCGAGTCCGGCTGCAGGTGTGTGTCATTACGTTGTGTGTTGAGGGGGAGCCGGAGCCTCGCTGGCGAGCATCCGGAACTTCGGCTTGGCGGCCGAACGTGGCGAGGATCGGCATTCCTCCGCGGCCGGCAAAGATTCCGTTCCTCTATCATTAGAGTTGAGAAGGCGCCCGTATCCTGGATTCTGGCGCAATCCCGGCCATCGGCCCTCATCAACCGGTTAGTGGGTCATTACTTGCGTTACAGGGTCGCTATATTTAACGATAAACTTATTCATGATCCCATGTCTTCATGCCATAGAGATTTAAGCGATTTCCGCTCCGCAGCCGGGCGTCCACGCGCTCGACATCCTCATCCCGCTCCGGTCCGGAAATCTCACCGCCGCGCGGAAAACGGTCTCAACTCCCGCGCAAACAGTCTCATTCCGGGATCGCCCGCACCGCGATAGACTCCGGGTCACCTTGCCGCCGCCGCGCACCGACCGCGGCAGGTTCATTTTTATCCAATGAAACTCGTCTCTTCGACGGTCTCCTCCTCCAAACGTCGCGGCGCTCCGCCAAATTCCTCCAAGCCCAACGGGGCCGGCAGCGCCCGCCTGAACCTTGTCGGGCCCGGGATTTCCAACCTGCCGTGGCAGTCGCGCCCCGCCGGCAACGCCGACTTGGTCTGGCGCTATGACGGCAATCCGGTGATCGGCCGCCGGCCGCTTCCGCGGGTGACCGGCATCTATAACAGCGCCGTCGTGCCGTTCGAGGGGACATTCGCCGGCGTCTTCCGCACCGAAGGCATGGATCGTGTGCCCCATCTGCACGTCGGCCGGAGCCCGAACGGCGTAAATTGGACCTTCGAGCCGAAGCCGATCGATTTCATCTGCGACGATCCCGAGGTGGGCCGCCATGAGTTCGCCTACGATCCCCGGGTGACGCCGATCGACGGCGCGCATTACGTCACCTGGTGCAACGGCTACCATGGTCCGACGATCGGCATCGCCCGCACGACGGATTTCGTGCGGTTCGAGCAGTTCGAAAACGCATTCCTGCCTTACAACCGCAACGGCGTCCTGTTTCCGCGCAGGTTCGGCAACCGCTTCCTGATGCTCAGCCGGCCGAGCGACACCGGCCACACGCCGTTCGGCGACATCTTCGTCAGCGAGAGCACGGACCTCGTCCACTGGGGCCGGCACCGGCACGTGATGAGCCGGAGCGGCCGCTGGTGGGAAGGCACCAAAATCGGCGCGGGCCCCTCGCCGATTGAAACGAGCGAAGGCTGGCTCCTCTTTTACCACGGCGTGACAACCACCTGCAACGGGTTCGTATATTCCATGGGATCGGTCCTGCTCGACCTGGACGAACCCTGGAAAGTCGTCGCCCGCTGCAACCAAGCGCTCCTCACTCCGGAGGCTCCCTATGAGCTTGCCGGCTTCGTGCCGGGCGTCTGCTTCCCGGTCGGGTGCCTGTGCGACGCCCCGACCGGCCGCATCGCCATCTATTATGGAGCGGCCGACACCGTGTCGGCCCTCTGCTTCTGCAACGCGCCCGAAATCGTCGCCTTCACCAAAGCCAACGCGCTCTGATCGTTCCAGGGGCCGATCGGCGGCTCGCGCCGCCGGCAGCCGCTTCCGAAACACCGCCCTCCCCCTTCCGTCATGACCGTCTTCCCGCTCTCCCCGGTCCATTGGCAGTTTCGGGACGCCACGCGCCGCGGGTCGTGGCGCCCGGCCGTCGTCCCTGGCTGCGTGCACCGCGATCTCCTGCGCAATCGGCTCATCCCCGATCCGTTTCTCGGCGTCAACGAACGGGAGCTTCAGTGGATCGAGGAGCGCGACTGGGAATACCGCGCGCGGTTCGACGCCCCGGCCGGGCTGCTTGCCGAGCGGCGGGTGGAACTTGTGGCAGACGGGCTCGACACCGTGGCCACCGTGCGGCTCAACGGCCGGGTGGTCGCCCGCACGGAAAACATGTTCCTCGGCCGCCGCTGGAACGTGAAGCGGGGGCTGCGGCCGCGCGGCAACGAGTTGCGGATCCGGTTCGAAAGCGCGATGGGGTATATCCGCACC
>JBOHXF010000442.1:0-5380 GCA_050737455.1 Opitutaceae bacterium
CGCGATCGCGGGGGCGATGATCGATTCCGGGCAGATCCGCTGCGCTCTGGTGGCGGCCGGCGAGAATGGGCGCCCATTGCTCGAACATACAATAGCCACGCTTTTGGAGAGGGCGCTCGACCGGAACGGAGTCAAGCCGTACTTCGCGAATCTCACGATCGGATCCGGCGCCGCGGCGGCGATCGTCTGCCACGAGTCGCTGGCGGGGGATCACCCCCACCGGCTTCGGGGCGGGGTGGCGCGGGCCGACACCGCGCACAGCGAGCTCTGCCAGGGCGACCAGGCCGGGGCGGACGCCTTGTCGATGCGGACCGATTCGGAGCAGCTCCTGCTCGCCGGCGTCGAGCTTGCCAGGCAGACCTGGATCGAATTTCAGAGGGAGGTCGGCTGGAACGCCGGGACGGTCGATCGCTTCATCGGGCACCAGGTGGGTGCGATGCACCGGCGCAAGGTGTACGAGACCCTGGATCTGGACCTCGCCAAGGATTATTCCACGTTCGAGACCCTCGGGAACATGGGCTCGGTCTCCGTGCCGGCAACGCTGGCCCTCGCCGCGGAGGCGGGGGCCGTGGCGCCCGGGGACCGGGCGGCCCTGTTCGGCATCGGGAGCGGCATCAACTGCATGATGCTGGCGCTCGAATGGTGACCGGCTGGCCATGAGCCCCGTTCCTCCGCTTCCGCCGTATCTGGCGCGGCTGTATCCATTCGAGCCCAAGCGCTTCGCCAC
The DNA here is from genome assembly GCA_050737455.1 of Opitutaceae bacterium. GTDB lineage: Bacteria > Verrucomicrobiota > Verrucomicrobiia > Opitutales > Opitutaceae > Palsa-1447. The sequence goes on from JBOHXF010000442.1 coordinate 728, forward strand.
CCCCGCCGGGGCCGCGATGAGCTATCTCGACGAGGGCCCGCGTTCCGAGGAGGCGGTCGTGATGCTGCACGGCAATCCCACCTGGTCGTTCCACTATCGCCACCTCGTCCGGGCGCTGGCTCCGGGGCGGCGCTGCATCGTCCCGGATCATGTGGGAATGGGGCTGTCGGACCACCCGCCGGATTACGATTACGGGCTTTCGCGGCGGATCGACGACGTTGCCGCCCTGATCGGGTGGCTCGGGCTCAAGCGCGTCGATCTCGTCGTCCACGATTGGGGCGGGGCGATCGGCTGCGGCTGGGCCGTGCGCCATCCGGAGCGGGTGGGGCGGATCGCGCTGCTCAACACGGCGGCGTTTCCTTCCCGCCATGTGCCCCGCCGGATCGCGCTTTGCCGGATGCCGGTCCTCGGCGAACTGTGGGTGCGCGGCGCGAACGGCTTCGCGGGCCCCGCCGTCCGCATGGCGATGCGCGCCCGCGCGCTGGAGCGCGACGAGCGGCGCGCGTACCTCCATCCTTACGATTCGTGGGCGCACCGGATCGCGGTCCACCGGTTCGTCCGGGACATTCCCCTCGAAGCGGACCATCCGAGCCGGCCTGTTCTCGAGGACATCGCTCACCGGCTGCCGGGTCTCGCCGGCCGGCCCATCCTCCTCGCGTGGGGCGCGAAGGATTTTTGCTTCGACCTGCATTTTCTCTCGCGCTGGCGGGAAATTTTCCCGCAGGCTGAGGTCGAGATCTATCCCCGCGCCGGCCATTTCGTCCTCGAGGACGCCGCCCCCGAGATCGTCGACCGACTGCGGGAATTCCTTCGGCCGTGAAATTCGAACACTTCGCCCTCAACGTGCCCGACGCCCGGGCCTGCGCCGGCTGGTACGTCGAGCATATGGGCATGTCCATCGTGCGGAGCGTCGACCAGGAGCCCTACACCCGCTTCCTGGCCGACACATCCGGCCGGGTCATGGTTGAGTTTTACACCAACCCGGCGGCCCCCGTGCCGGATTACCGGACCGTTCATCCCCTGAGCTTCCATACCGCGTTCCAGACGGAGGACGCCCGGCCCGCGCGAACGCGCCTGGAACTCGCCGGCGCGAGCTTCTTCAAGGAGGAGACGCTGCCCGACGGATCGCTGCTGGTGATGATGCGCGATCCCTGGGGGGTCCCGCTCCAGCTCTGCCAGCGCACGCGGCCCTTCCCGGGTTAGCGGTCGTTGAAATGTGCTCTCCGAATCCCTGTGCGAATTCGCAAGCCTTTGATGAAAGCGAGAGCCGCCGGCTATTCCCAATGAGTTCGGAAGGCGGCGTTCAAACGTCACCCTATTCAGGAGCCCGTTGAGGCGGCCGCATAACGAATTCGGACCGGTTTTGGCCCGTCTTATGATGCGTGCAAGCTAGCCGAAGATCTCGTCCGGCCGGAAGAACCGCGCGATTTCCAGGTTCGCGTTTTCCTCGCTGTCGGAGGCGTGGACGACGTTCTTCATCATCTCCGTCCCGAAATCGCCACGGATGGTGCCTTTCGGGGCCTTTCGGGAATCGGTGGGCCCCAGCAGGTCGCGGACCCGCAGGATGACGTTCGGGCCGGCGAGGGCCATCACGAGCACCGGACGCGAGCTCATGAACGATTCGATTTCCGGATAAAAGGGCCGGTCCGCGACATGGGCGTAGTGCTCGCGCAGGAGGGCCGGCGTGAGCCGCGTCAACTTGGCGGCGGCCGGGTCGAAACCGGCCCGCTCGAACCGCTCCAGGACGGTACCGACCAGGCGTTTCTCCATGCAGTCGGGCTTAAAGATCACGAGAGTCTTCTGCATACAACGAAAGGGGCCAGCGTACCCTGGGCCTTCGCGGGAAGGGAAGCCTCTTTTCGGTGACGGGTGGGTCGGCATCCGGGGCCAGGAGTAGGTTCCCAACCCAGTAACAAAGGCCGCCGGCCGCGCATCCAAGTGGGCCCGAACCATGAAAATCAACCGCATTACATGCCCGCTGACGGGAGGGATTTACGCGCTGGCGTTCGCCGCCTCGGCTCTCTGGCCCGCCGCCCGGCTCGGCGCGCAGGCGACCACCTACAATTTCAGTCTCTACGCCGGCGCCGGAGTGACGTTGGATCACACGGACGGCACCGGTGCCAACGCGCGCTTCTTCGACCCCGTCGCCGCGGCGGTCGACGCTTCCGGCAACGTGTACGTGGCGGATGCCGGCGACCACACGATCCGCGAAATCGCCTCCGGCGGGGTGGTCAGCACCCTTGCGGGCGATTCCGGCCAGGCGGGCATGACCGACGGCACCGGAACCAGCGCCAAGTTCGTCTATCCGTACGCCGTCGCGATAGGGCCGGACGGGTACCTGTACGTCGCGGACATGGGAGCGAACAACATCCGCAGAGTGAACCTTTCCACGAAGGAGGTGAGCACCTACGCCGGATCAACGGCGGGGACGGCCGGAAGCGCGAACGGCGTGGGCACGGCCGCGCTCTTCAGCGGCCCGCAGGGGATAGCGGTCGATTCGGCCGGGAACGTGTACGTGGCGGACACGAACAACAGCACGATCCGCATGATCGCGGCCGGCACCCAGAACGTGACCACGCTCGCCGGGAGCGCGGGTCAGTCCGGCAGTGCGGACGGGACGGGCAACGAGGCCCGCTTCGATTTTCCCGGCGGGCTCGCGGTCGACACCCACGGCGACCTGTACGTGGCCGACTACGACAACAGCACGATCCGCCTCGTGAACACGACCACCGGGCAAGTGAGCACTTTTGCCGGGGCGGCAGGCGCTACCGGCGCGATCAACGGCGCGGTGGGAACGGCGCGATTCGATCATCCGAACGGCGTCGCGGTCGACGCCGGCGGCAACGTTTACGTGGCGGACACCTCGACCCAGACGATCCGGATGATCTCGGGCGGAAACGTGACGACTCTGGCCGGCGGAGGGTATCTCGGCGGCCGGATCGACGCCACCGGGACCCAGGCGCGCTTCTTCTATCCCGACGGCCTCGCGGCCACGGCGGCGGGCCTCGTCTATGTCGCCGACACGGGCAACCACACGATTCGGATGGTCACCGCCCCGGCCGGGGTGGTCACCACATACGCCGGTTCGGCCGGCACCATAGGCAGCGCGAACGGGAACGGCACCGCCGCGCAGTTCAACTATCCGTATGGTGTTGCCGCCGACAGCGCGGGCAATCTTTACATCGCCGATCAGAACAACGACACCATTCGCGAGGTCGCGACCGACGGGCAGGTGACGACGATCGCGGGCATGGCGGGCGTGGCCGGTTCCGCCGACGGCGTTGACACGGCCGCCCGCTTCAACGGGCCGTCCGGAATCGCCGTCGATTCGAGCGGCCGGATCTTTGTCGCTGATACGGGCAATTCCACGATTCGGATGATCGTCGACGGCCAGGTGACGACCCTCGCGGGGACCGCGGGCACCCCCGGTTCGGCGGACGGGGCCTATACAAGCGCGCAGTTCGACCGGCCGCTCGGCCTCGCGGTCGACGGCAGCGCCAACGTTTACGTGGCGGACTCGGGCAATGACACGATTCGCATGGTCGTGCCGGCCACCGGAGAGGTCACGACGATAGCCGGAGTTGCCAGGCACTCCGGCGACGGCAACGGACCGGGCGGCGGCGCGAGCTTCGACGGCCCCTACGCCGTCGCGGTCGACGGCTCCGGAAACGTATACGTGGCCGATTGCTTCAACGGCCAGATCCGAAAGCTCACTCCCGACGGCAACGCCTGGACCGTGTCCACGCTGGCGGGTTCGGCCGGCATGGCCGGCATGGTCGACGGCTCCGGCACGGCGGCGGAGTTCAACCAGCCTTACGGCATCGCCGCCAATGCGCAGGGCGACCTCTTCGTCGCGGACACGTTCAACCGAGCCATCCGCCTCGTGACGCCCTCAGGCGCCGTGACGACGATCGAAGGGGCGCAAAGCCGCTTCTTCTATCCGCAAGGCGTCGCGCTCGACGCCTCGGGCGACCTGTACGTCGTGGATGGCGACAACCAGGCGGTGAGCAAGGGAGTGCCGCAACTGCCCACAGGCTCGAGCCAGGTCGGAAATCATACGGTGGCCCCCGGCCAAAGCACGACCTTCACGTTCGGCCAGGCCGGCGCCGGGCTCACTTATCAGTGGCAGATGTCGGTCGACGGGGGAGGCACGTGGGCGAACGTGTCGAACGGCGGGAGCTTCGGCGGCGCGACGACGACGGCGCTCGCGATCTCGTCCACGACGGCCGCGATGAACGGCGACGAATTCCGGCTGGTGGTCTCCGGCGGCGGCTCCGCCAGCGCGACGGGAGCCGGCACGCTCTATGTCGGCTCGGAACGGCTGGTCAATCTTTCGACCCGCGGGCTCGTGGAGGCGAACGGGCAGGCCAATCTGGTGGCTGGCTTATACATCAGCGGGACCGGGACCGAGCAAGCGGTGCTCCGTGCGATCGGGCCCACCCTCACAACCTATGGCGTGACCGGCGTGCTGCCGACCCCGAGCCTAACCGTGTACAACAGCGATGACGCGACCATCGCCTCGAACACTGTCTGGGGCGGGTCCGCGACCCTCGCGAACGCGTTCAAGCAGGTCGGCGCGTTCGCGCTGCCGGCGACCTCGGCGGATTCCGCGCTGGATCTTGGCTTGGCCTCCTCGGGCAGCACGAGCTACAC
>JBOHXF010000443.1:0-4289 GCA_050737455.1 Opitutaceae bacterium
GCCCGGGACCGCTCCACAGACCAGGGCACCACGGTCGCATTGAGCCATCCCACGATCGCGCACGCCGCGACGCCCACCGCCCACAGAGGCAGCGTGAGCCGGGCGAGGCCAACCCCAGCGCCCCGCATCGCAGTGATCTCGTTGGCCCGGTGGAGCTTGGTAAGGGTGAACAAGAGCGAGACGAGGAGCCCGAGGGGCAGGATCTCCGCGCAGTAGCCCGGCACCGAGATCGCGAGGTACTTCAGCACGAGGCCGAGGTGCACTCCGTTCGCCAGCATCGAGTGCAGCTCGCTGTAGCAGATCTGGACGAGCAGGAGCCCCAGCATCGCCGCGAGGACGATGCCGAGGATACCGATCCATTCCCGCAGCAGATGCCGGTCGAAGGTGCTCAACGCCGCCCGTTATGAAAGCCCCGCCGGGCCCTGTCAGCGTCTTTCGCTCCCCCGCGAGCGCGGTTGCAAAACGCCGCGGCCCTCGCCTACTGTCCGACCCTCCCATGGCCATATCCGCGGAACCGCAGACCTTCGAATTTCAAGCCGAGATCAAGCAGCTTCTCGATATCGTCGTCCACTCGCTCTACACGGAGAAGGAGATCTTCGCGCGGGAGCTCGTCTCCAATGCCGCCGACGCCTTGGAGAAGCTCCGGCACCTCAAATTGACCGAGAAGTCGATCTTCGACGAGCGGCTCGACCTGGAGATCAACCTCACCACCGACGACAAGGCTAAGACCCTCACGATCCAAGACTTCGGCGTGGGCATGACACGCGCCGAACTCGTGGAGAACCTGGGCACGATCGCGCACTCGGGCTCGAAGGCGTTCCTCAAGGCCCTCGGCGAGGAGGGCCGCAAGAATGCCGATCTCATCGGGCAGTTCGGCGTCGGCTTCTACGCGGCCTTCATGGTGGCCAGGCGCGTGCGGGTGTATTCGCACTCGTGGCGTTCCGACGAACCCGGCCATGTCTGGACCAGCGACGGCTCCGGGCAGTACACCATCGAACCCTCGGATGGCGAGCGGCGCGGCGCGAAGATCGTGCTCGAGCTCAAGGATGCATGCTCCGAGTACGCCCAGGAATGGCGCATCAAGGAGATCGTGCAGCGCTACAGCGCCTTCGTGTCGTTCCCGATCAACCTCAATGGAAAGCGGATCAATACGATCCAGGCGCTCTGGCTGCGGAACAAGAACGAGATCAAGGAGGAGGAATACGCGGAATTCTACAAGTTCCAGGCCCACGATACCGAGAATCCGCGCCTGCGCCTGCACTTCAGCGCCGACGCCCCGCTCTCGATCAACGCGCTCCTGTTCGTCCCGCGGGACAATGCCGAAAAGCTCGGGCTGGCCCGGCTGGAGCCTGCCGTCGCCCTGTACTGCCGCAAGGTCCTCATCGACCCGCACCCCAAGGATCTTCTGCCCGAATGGCTCCGGTTCCTCAAGGGCGTCGTGGACAGCGAGGACCTGCCGCTCAACATCTCGCGCGAGTCGATGCAGGACCGCGCCCTCATCGAGAAGCTGAACAAGGTCATCGCCAACCGTTTCCTCAAATTCCTCGACGAGGAGGCCGCGAGCCGCCCGGACTCCTACGGGGATTTCCACCGGGAATTCGGGCATTTCCTCAAGGAGGGCGCCGCCCTGGACTTCGTTCACAAGGAACAGCTCATGAAGCTGCTCCGGTTCGAATCGTCCGCGACCGATCCGGGCAAAACCACTTCCCTCGCCGAATACGTTTCGCGGATGGTCGGCGACCCGCGTGAGATCTTTTATCTCATCGGTCCGAGCCGCGCGGCCATCGAAGCCGGCCCTTACCTGGAGGGCTTCAAGGCCCGCAATCTCGAGGTGCTCTTTTGCTACGAGGCGGTCGACGAGTACGTGATGAACAACGCCCGGGAGTTCGACGGAAGGAAGCTGACCGCCGCCGACCATGCGGATGTGAAGCTGCCGAAGCTGGACCGGCCGGAGGATTCGGGTGAACTCGACGCCGCCGCGACCCAGCAGCTCGTCAAGTTCATCCAGGAAAGCCTGGGCGGCCGCGTGGCCGACGTGAAGGCCAGCGACCGGCTCACCGACTCACCGGCCCTGGCGCTGAATGCCGACAAGCTCATGTCGCCGCACCTGCGCCGCATGATGAAAGCGATGCACCGCGAGGAGGCCGACACGCCGCTCCGGGTGAACCTGGAGATCAATCCCCGCCACGCGGTCATCAAGCACCTCGCGGCCATGTCCATGTCCAATCCCGACCGCGCCAAACTGATTGCGGAGCAGATCCTGGACAACGCTCTCATCTCCGCAGGGCTCCTGGACGACGCGGCCCCCATGGTCCGCCGCCTTTACAAGCTTCTTGAAACGGCCTAGCGCGCCTGCCCGCGGCGCTAGGAGGCGCTTTCCGCCGGCAGGAACACCCGAAAGGTGGCGCCGCGGCCGGGAATGGACTCGACCGTCGCGAAACCGCCGTGCTGCGCCGCGATCCCTCGGACCGTCGACAGCCCGAGGCCCGTTCCCTTGCCGTCGCCCTTCGTGGTGAAAAACGGATCCCATATCCGGCTCAGCACCTCGGGCGGGATGCCGCCGCCCTCGTCGGCGACCTCCAGCAGCACGAACGGCCCTGGCCGCACGTCCGCGGCGGCCGCCACGCCCGCTTCGTCGAGGACGCGGTTCTCCGCTCGCAGCCAAAGCACGCCGCCCTCCGGCATGACGTCGCGGGCATTGACGCAAAGGTTCAGCAGAACCTGGTGGAGCTGGGTCGGATTGCCGCGGACCGTCCACAGGTCGGCCGCGATCCGCTCCTCCACCCGGATCGAGCGTGGGAACGTCTGGCGGACGAGATTGGCCATTTCCTTGATCAGGTGCCGGGGCTGGACGGATGTCTTCTCGCCGCTGGAACCATGGGCGAACCCGAGAAGCTGCCGGACCAGCGCGGCGCCGCGTCCGGCGCTCGTCTCGATGGAATCGAGCACCTTGAACCGGAGAGGCTCGGCCATCCGCAGGCGCAGCGCCTGGGCGCCGATGAGCACGGGGGTGAGCACGTTGTTGAGGTCGTGCGCGATCCCGGCCGCCAGCATGCCCAGGCTCTCCAGACGCTGGGCCCGGAGGAACTGCTCCTCCAGCTTTTTCTTCTCTGTGATGTCGGTCAGGATCCCGAGGCGCGACACGCCCTGGCCCGAAGCGTCCCGCACGAGCGTGATCCGGGCGTCGATCACCAGGAGCTGACCCCGCTTGTCGCGCAGACACATCTCGCTCCGCCACTCGCCCGTCGCCGCGGCGTTCCGGACTCGCTCCTCATCCGACAATCCATCGGGATCGATCAGCTCCCGTGTGGTCCGGCCAAGGGCCTCCTCGGCGGACCAGCCGAAAATCCGCTCGGCTCCCCGGCTCCAGAAAAGGATCCGCCCGTCCATCCCGGCCTGGACGATACCGTCGCGAGCCTGGTTGAGCAGGTCGGCCTGCTCGCCGATGCGCTCCTGATCGATCGCGTGCTGCCGGCGCTGCTCCCGGTCCCGCAGGGCACGTGAGATCGCCGGAGCGAGCCGGGCCATGCGGTCCTTGATCACGTAATCGGCCGCACCCGCGTACATCGCCTCGACGGCCCGTTCCTCGCCGATCGTTCCCGATAGGAAAATGAATGGAATATCGGGAGCCCGGTCCCGGGCGAGGGCGAGCGCCTCCAGGCCGCTAAAGCCCGGCATCGTGAAATCCGACAGGATGAAATCGACGGCCTCCCGGCCGAGCTCACCGAGAAAGTCCTCGCGGGTGCCAACCCGGGAGATGGCGCAGCCCGGCCATTCCTCCTGAAGGGCGAGCGCGACGAGTTCAGCGTCGTGGAGGTCGTCTTCAAGGTGGATGACTCTCATGCGGATACCGGGCCGTTCGGGAACTACCCGCCTAGGTATCGTCACCGGATGACGGGCGTGAAGCAATTTTTTCGAAAAGCGCCGGCGCCCCGGCCGTTGCCAGCGCGCCAGGTCTGGGTTATGGATGCGTCATGGCCTTTGTCTCCACCGACCCGACCACCGGCCGGCGCATCCGGGCGTACCCGGCGGCCGCCGGCGCGGAGATCGAGCGCGCGCTGGCGCGGGCCCGCGGCGCCCAGCGCCTCTGGCGCGAGCGGACGCCCACCGAGCGCGCTCGCCACTTGGTTCCCCTTGCCCGCGCCTTCCGAAGGCATGCGCGGGAACTGGCCGACCTCGCGGTGTGCGAGATGGGCAAACCCATCGTCCAAGCCCGCGCCGAAGTCGAAAAATGCGCGCTGGCCTGCGAATACTATGCGCGGCGCGCGCCGGGATTCCTGGAGGAGGAG
>JBOHXF010000444.1:0-8139 GCA_050737455.1 Opitutaceae bacterium
GGTCTGGTCCATGGCCGCACGCATCTCCGGCTGGCGCGGATCGAGTCGCGGCGCCTCGCGAAGGGCCGCGAGCGTCTCGTCGAGCTGCTGGATCAGGGCCTTCTTACGTTCCAGGATCGCCGGTTCCGGCGTCCTCCGGTGGTGCTGGAGAAAGCGTCCTTCCTCAAGCGCCGCCTCGTACAGTTGGTCGCAGACCTGGCGGTGCTGCTGAAGGGCTTCCAGGGGGGTCATGTCGAAGGAGGGGGAAGAGAGGAGCCGGCCCCAGGCGCCGGCTTCGCGACCCGCGGGGCGGGCGGGGGGCCTGCGTCAAAAAAGGTGGCCAGTGTGCGTTCGGTCTTATCCTGCCACTGCAAATGCGCAAGCCGCCAGGTGGCCATATTGGCAAGGTCGACCAGTTCGGGCGCCGGCGCCGGGGCCCCCGGCGCCGCCTGGACGCCGTCGATCACGGCCTGATAGGCGGCCTTGGCCCGGTCGATTTGACCCATGCGGTCGTAGCATAGCGCCATCTGATAGGTGACCGGCAGCCGCCATGCCGGCGCCGGCGAGAGGGCCGAGAGCCCCTGGTAGATTGCAAGAGCCTCCGCGATTTCGCCGCTCTGGAAAAAATCGTTGGCGACCTCGTTCCCCGTCCGGCGCTGCCAGTAGGCCCAGAGGCGCGGATCGCCCCGGTCGTCGGCGCGGACCTCCTTTAGGAGCTGCAGCGTGACCTCCAGCGCCTCTTGCGGCTGCTTGAGCTGGCGCAGCAGGGTCGCCAGGTGGTAGCGGGCCTCGGGCGCGTTGGGGTCGTTCGGCCACTCGTCGAGAAAGGACCGCAGTGTCCGGACCGCGACCGCGAGCTGGCCGTCGAGCTGCTCGGAATAGGCGGCCATGAATTGGGCCCGGGCCTTGTCGGAGGGGGCGAGGTCCAGATTGTGCACCTTGAGGAAGTACCGCCCGGCCTCGGCGTATTCGCCCGCGTCGAAATGGGTCTGGGCGATCTCGAACTGGGCGGTGTGCGCGAGTTGCTCGTAATGCCGCAAGCCATGGGCCGGGAACTTGAGGGTGGAATTGATGACGTCGTAAAATGCATTGAACGCGAGATGGTACGCTCCCATATCCCGCAACGTCCGGCCGAGTTCCAGGAGGGCGTCCGGCACCCGCTCGTCGTCCGGGTGGTCCTTGACGAAGCGCGCGTAGATCGCGGCGGCCTTGGTCAGGGAGTCCTCCCTGCGGTACATGTGCGCGAGCCCGAGCAGAGCGCTGCACTGGTCGAACGTGGCGACGTTCGGACGGTTCAGAATCTGCCAGTAGGCGATTTCGGCGGTGGAGAAATCGCGGCGATCGGTGAGGCTGGCGCCCAGACGAAGCAGGCCCTGGACTACGTCGCGGGGGGCGTCGAGGGGGCGGATCCCGGACGGGCGGACCGCCGGCGCGGCCGCGCCGCCAAGCTTCGACTTGGCGGGCGGGTTCGCGGGCACCGCCGCGACACCCGCGGACGCCCCCGCGGCCACGCAAAGCGCGGTCAGCGCAAGCGCGAGGCCGAAGTGGCGGCGGATATCAGGGAGGCGGCGGTTCACTGTTGCTGGTAGGTGGCCGTGCTGGGCGGAGGCTGACCCTGCCCGGGGAACTGGAAGAACGGCAGGAAGTCCTCAGGCTTCACTTTCCCACTCCCGTCGTCCGGCAGCAAAGGCGGCGGACCCGGGTTGGCGGGAAAGGATGCGGGAGAACCTGGCCTGGCCTGAAGCATAGGTTTCTCGGGTGCCACCCTGACGACGATCTGAGTCGGTCCTGGCGGCGGAGCCTTTACCGGCACGTCCATCTCCGGTTGTTGTACGATGGCCGGCGGCGTTTTCGGCCCGACTGACGACAGATCCGCGGGCGGCGGATGCGACGACAAATCGGGCGGAGGAAGCGATTCCCGAAAACGGAGCGGCGGCGGACCGATGAACGGCAGGTAAGGCCGGAACCGTTCCGCTCTTGCGAACAGGCCGGGTCCTTCCTCTGCATTCAACGGCGGAGCCGTACCTTGCGCAACCTCGACGACCAACGCCAACAGGAGCAGCGGCATGAAATACCATGTCCGCCGCGTCGCAGCCGGCGCGGGCGATGTGACACGTTGGTTCATTACGAGTACGTCGATCCATTTGGCGACGGATGTTCTAATTGCCCACGATAACATCGGCCCCTTGGGCTGTGTTCTTGAGGGCCCACGCGGAATATTTTCCCGCAGGCGGTCGGTCTCAAACGCCGGCCGCAGCCGCTTCCACGGGAGTCGCGTCGAGCAGACGCCGCAGGCGCCGCCCGAGTTCATCCAGCGTGTAAGGCTTGCTCATGAAATCGCGCTGCCCCAACTGCTCGAATTCGGCCCGCGTCTCGTTCGACAGGTGGCCGCTGAGGATCATCACCCGCAGGCGGGGCCGATGTTCCTTGATCACCTTGAGGACCGCGAGGCCCGAGGCGCCCGGCATGTTCAGATCGAGGAGCACCGCGTCCAGTTCGACACCCGGATTCTTGATCAAATCGATCGCCTCGAGCCCGTCGCAGGCCGCGGTGATGCGGTAACCTTTCCGGGTCAGGGCGGTTTCCAGGAGCTTGCGCAGCGGATCCTCGTCGTCGACGACAAGCAGGGCCTCGGTTCCATCCGGGAATTCGCTCGAAGTGACGGGGGTCGAGTCCACCGCGGCGGTTTCGGCAGCCGGAAGAAAGATCTGGAACGTGCTGCCCCGTCCCGGGGCGCTCTCGACCTCGATGAATCCCCGGTGGCTCACGACGATCCCGTAGACGACCGCGAGCCCGAGGCCCGTGCCCTTGTTCCCTTCCTTCGTCGTGAAGAACGGCTCGAAGATCCGCGCCCGGACTTCCGGGGTCATCCCGGCGCCCGTATCGGCGACCGACAAGCAGACGTACGCGCCGGCCCGGTCGACATCGGCCCGATCGAAGTTGCGCCCGCTCCGCAGCGAAGTGGAGACTGTGATGGTCCCGCCCGAGGGCATCGCGTCGCGGGCGTTGACGCAGAGGTTCAGCACGATCTGCTGCATCTGGTTCTGATCGGCGAGGAGCGGCGGCAGGCCGTCCCGAAGATCGAGGCCGATCGTCACCGTGCGGGGAAAGGTCTCCGCCAGCAGCGTCACGAGGTCGCGCACGAGCTGGTTCGCGTCGAGCGGCGAAAAATGGGCCTCGGCCTTTCGGCTGAACGTGAGGATCCGGCGGACGAGCCCGCTCGCCCGCTGGACGGCCCGTTTGATTTCCTTGAGGCTGCGTTGGAGCAGAGCCGGATCGTCGCCGTGAAGCAGGCTGATGTCGGCGTATCCGCTCATCACGGCCAGCAGGTTGTTGAAATCGTGCGCGATTCCGCCCGCCAGGGTGCCGAGGCTCTCCATCTTCTGCGCCTGCCGGAGCTCGTCCTGAAGCCGCCGCTGCTCGGTGATGTCCTCCCTCATGCACAGCAGGTTCGTGACCTCCCCCTGGGAATTGCGCATGCAGGAGATCTGCACCGACTCGCAGATCGCGGCCCCGTCGGCCCGCGGGCGGCTCAGTTCGCCGCGCCACTCCCCGCCCCGGCGGACCTCCTCGAGCACCTGCCGGTACGCGTCGTCGGAGGCGTGGCCCTCGCGGAGCACAGGGATGTTCCGGTCGATGATGTCCTCGAGCGCGAGCCCGGAGCTCTGCACGAAACGCGGATTGACGTACTGGACCCGGCCGCCGGCGTCCGTGATCACGATCGCGACCGGCGACTGGTCGACCGCCCGCGACAGCTTGACGTAAAGCTCCTCGGCCAGCCGCTGGCGTGTGATGTCGCGCCCGACCGCACGGACGATGGGGGCGGCTTCTTCCGTACCGAGGACCCGCGTCTCCTCCCAGGTGAACCAGCGCCAGCCCTGGGGCGTCTGCCAACGCTGCGTCCGGGAAGATTCCGGCCCGGAGGTTCCGGGAGGCGCCTCGAGCGTCGTGAGGAAGCCCGGCGCGTCCTCCGGGTGCAGCCAATCGACCACAGGCGCGCCGATGAGATCCGCGGGCGGCCGCCCGAACCGGCGGAGGAACGAGGGATTCGCACCGACGATCCGGCCCACGGCATCCCGGCAGTACACCGGCGCTTGACTGTCGGCCCACTCTCCGAGCATGGCCCTTCCGTTCAGACCATCCCGCTCAGCATCCCCGGGAGCCGCTGGAGCGTGCTCGCAAGGGAGGCGCGGGCGATCTTCCACTCGGCTTCGTCCTGCCCGTACAGGATTTTCCAGCCGGAAAGCTCCATCCACGAATCGGCTCCGGCCGGCTCGAGTTTTTCGAAGCCGCTTTCGATCCCGGCGTGCCGGGCCAATTGATCGGCAACCTGCACGGCCGCCGCGAAGCATTGATGGCGCGGCGCCGCCTCCGGCTGGTGATGATAGCGCACCGCGAAAATCAACTCCTCGGTCAGATGGTGCCGCTCCAGGTAGTACCCGGCGATCTGCGCGTGATCCCAGCCGATCAGCTCCCGCTCCAGGGCGCAGGCATCCGCCGCCGTCGCGAGCGGCGTGCCGGCCACCGTCATCAGCTCGTCCGGGAAGCAGTACGCCATGAGAATCTTGCCGAGGTTGTGAAGGAGCCCGACGAGATAATCGATCTCGTCGGAGAAAGTGACGGGAGCCGACGCCAAGATCTCGCGGGTGAGAATCGCGGTGCCGATGCTGTGGTTCCACAGGCTCTTCCACAGATCCCGGGAAATCGACGTCGAGGACTGGAGCCGCTCCAGGTCCTCGATGACGGGCGTCGCCCGGGACAGCTCCCGGATCTGGCGAAGGCCGAGGAAGAATACGGCTTCCTCGACGCTGCTGATGTTCGCCGACAGCCCGAAATACACCGAATTGACCATGCGCAGGAGCCGGGCCGTCAGCGACGGATCCCGGCGGATGATCTCCGCGATCTGGGAGGTGAGGCTCCCCTCCGAATTAACGAGGCTGGTCAAGGCCTTGTTGATGCTTTGGAGCGAGGCCAGTTTCGGACAGCCGTCCAATTTCCGGCGGATGGCCTCGTCCCGGCGGGAGGGTTGGGCGGTTGCGGGGGACGCAAGCGGGTTCGGCATGATGATCGGTGTGAACGCGGCCGGGCGCCTGGTGCGGGCCGCCGGACCGTCGTTGCCCGTTCTATCGGCTCGTTCGGGCGGCCGATTTAGCGGGTTGCTGAAATAGGCCGCCGTTCGGTCGCGGTTTGCACGTCTCACCGCAAGTCCCATTCGATTCCGTTTTAACGGACCGTTGGCGAGAGAGGACGGCGTCTTGGCGCGCATTTCGGCAGTCCGCCGACCGGGAAAATGGCTCCGGAGTCCGGCGTTATTGCCGCTAAAGGTCCGGCAGGAAGTGACGTAGGAGAATGACGCAGCGTGACGCGGTCGTCGGCCTCCGTTTTCCAGCGATGACCCCCACTCCCCAGGTCCAATCGACGCCGGCGCTCCGGCGCCCCCTCCGCGTCTCCCGGCGCGCCGGCGCAAGCCCATGAACCCGCGCGAATCGCAGGTCCGCAGGCTGCTCGCCGACGGCTTGGAATTTCACCGGGCGGGCCGCCTCAAGGACGCGCTGGCCCGGTACGACCGCGTCCTCGCCCGCGAACCGGGCAACTTCGACGCCCTCCATCTCGCAGGCACGGTGGCCCTACAGGAAGCGCGATGGGCCGATGCGACCGCGCTCCTCGAGAAGGCCCGCCGCTTGGCCCCAGCCAACGCGGTCTGCGCGATGCGCCTCGGCGTCAGCCACGCGGAGGCCGGCCGCCAAGCCGAAGCCGAGGCCGCGCTCACAGCCGCGGCGGCGTTGGATCCGGCGATGCCGGAAATCTGGTTCCATCTCGGTTGCGTGCGCTGGAAGCAAGGACGGATGGACGAAGCCGAGGCCGCCTACCAGCAGGCGATTTCGCTCCGGCCCTCATACGCCGAGGCCCTCGACCGGCTGGGGGCCCTCCTGACGGCGCGGCGGGGCCACGCCGCCGCGCAACCCTGGTTCCGCCGGGCGGTCGACGCGGAGCCGCGGCTTGCCAGCGCCTGGTGCAACCTGGGGGTGTGCCAGCTCTACCGCGGCGAACTCAGCGATGCGCTCGGGTGCTTTCAGCGGGCCCTCAATCTCGATCCCCGGCTCGAGCACGCCCACACCGCGCGCGGCGTGACCCTGGAGCGCTGCTACGACATCGCCGGCGCCCGCGCAGCCTACGAAGCCGCCCTGGCCGTCAACCCGCGCAACCACGAGGCCCGCAGCGCCCGGCTCGTCAACTTGCAGTACCTCGGCGCCCCCCGTGAAACCCTGGCCGCGGAGCACCGGCGATTCGGCCAGGCCGTCGAAGGGGATCCGCTCGCCGCTGCCGCGCGGCGCTTTCCGAATGCGCCCGATCCCGGGCGCCGGCTCCGAATCGGCTTCCTCTCGCCCGATCTCCACCGCCATTCGGTGGCGTATTTCCTGGAGCCGCTCCTCGAGCACCTCGACCGCTCGCGCTTCGAGACCTGCCTTTATCACGACAGCGCGAAGACCGACGACATGTCCGAGCGTCTGCGCGGCCGATGTGGCGTCTGGCGATCGGTAGCCGGCATGCCCGCGGACGCGTTGGAGGCCGCCGTTCGGGGCGACGGCATCGATGTTCTCGTCGATCTGGCCGGCCACACCGGCTTCAACCGCCTGCCGCTCTTTGCCCGCCGCCTCGCGCCCGTGCAGGCCACCTATCTCGGCTATCCGGATACGACCGGCCTGGCCGCGATGGATTACCGCCTGGTGGACGCGGTCACCGATCCGGTCGGCGACGCGGACCGGCTCTCCACCGAAAGACTTTGCCGCTTTGCACCAACGGCTTGGGCCTACGCTCCGCCGTCAGGGGCAGCGCAGCCGGAGACGCGTCGTCATGGACCTGGGGGCGTCGTCTTCGGCTGCTTCAATAATTTCGCGAAGGTGAGCGAACCGACCCTCGCGCTGTGGTCCCGCCTGCTGCAGGTGGTGCCTGCCGGCACTTTGGCCCTGAAAGGGGCCGGGCTGACGGCGCCCGTGCTCGCGGCCGCAATTCGCCGCCGCCTTGCGTCTGCGGGGATCGATCCGGCCCGCGTGAACCTCCTCGAGCGCACGAAGACCCTCGAGGAGCACCTGGCGGCCTATGGCGAGGTGGACGTGGCGCTCGACACCTACCCCTATCATGGCACCACCACGACTTGCGAGGCCCTTTGGATGGGCGTGCCGGTCGTGACCTTGCGCGGCGACCGGCACGCGAGCCGGGTGGGGGCGAGCCTGCTCACCGCCATCGGGCGGCCGGAGTGGGTTGCGACGAGCGTGGATGGCTACCTGCGGATCGCCTCCCGGCTTGCGGCCGATGTGGAAGCGGTCCGGCAGGGCAGGGCCGCCCTGCGCCAGTCGATGGCTGCGAGCCCGCTCCTCGATCACGCCGGCCAGAGCACGCGTTTCGGTTCGGCCCTCCTCGAAATGTGGCGCGCCTGGTGCGCCCGGAGCGATGCGATCGCCGCATGATGCCGGTCGGCGAACTTCCTTCCGCTCCCCCCCGCGTCCGGGAGGCCGGGCGCCCCATCCGGATCGTCCAGTTCTGCCCCTGGGCGGACCGGCTCAGGCCGGCGGCGGATTTCCTCAGGGAGCTTTCGGCGGGCGAGCTCGCAGCACGGGTCAGGGACCCGGCCGACGAAGACCTGATGCGCATGGCCGCGCTCGACCGCGACTGGCACGGCGAGACGGTTCGCGCCTTCGCCGCGCTGGGCCGCGAGAATGAACACCTCACGGCCGTCCCGGAGGGGATGGACTTTCTCCCGTCCTGGGTCTTCGGAGTGGTCGGCGCGGCCGAGCTGATCTCCCGCGCGAATGCGCCGGAGGAGGAAAGGTGGCTCGTCATCACGGGTCAGCATCCCCAACTCTTCGGCGGGGCCGCCGGACGCTTCTTCCAAGGCTGCGCCCGGCGGGGCTTTCGGATACTTTATTACGCCTTCGACGAGGCGAGCCGGACGATGCCCTGCTTCCCCGAGATCGCTCCCCACCTCGATGTCCTGATCCACGACGAGCGCCCGCTCGCGGAGCCCGGACGCTCCCGGCTCCGGCCGGACTGCCAGACCGTCCACCGGAGCTGGGTGGCCAACCTGATCCCCTTCGCGGCTCCGTTCATCGAAAACCCGGAGCCAAAGATCGTCTTTCTCGGATCCAAGCTGGGCCTCAC
>JBOHXF010000445.1:0-2416 GCA_050737455.1 Opitutaceae bacterium
GGCTGCGGGCGAAGAAGTCGCGGATGACGGTGGTCAGCGCCTTCGGGTTGATCAGCTTCTGGGGCGTGATCGAGTCGACGCTCTGGTCGTACATCGTCATGCGCTCGCGGACCAGGCGCTCGGTGCGGGAGAGGCCCACCCGGCACTGGTTGGCCAGGAGCTCGCCTACCGTGCGCACGCGGCGGCTGCCGAGGTGGTCGATGTCGTCCACCACCCCTTCGCCGCGTTTCAGGCGGACGAGGTACTTCGTGGCGGCGACGATGTCGCCGCTCTCCAGGATGCGCTGCTCCAGGTCGACCTTGAGGCCGAGCTTCTGGTCGACCTTGTAGCGGCCGACGCGGCCGAGATCGTAGCGCTTGGGATCGAAGAACAGGCGTTTGAGCAGGGCCTTGGCGTTCGCGGTGGTCGGCGGCTCGCCCGGTCGGAGGCGCTTGTAGATTTCCTTCAGGGCTTCCTCCTCGTTGCGGCTTGGGTCCTTCTTGAGGGCGCGGATGATCGCGCCCTCGTCGACCGCGGTGTCGATGACCCGGATCGAGGCGATTTCGTGCTTTTCGAACGTGCGCACGATCTGCTTGGTCAGCGGCTCGAACGCGCGGGCGAGGACCACCCCCTTCTGGGCGTCGATCGCGTCCTCGACGAGGACGAGCGTGCTCACGTTCTCCATGTCGAGGGCCTTGACCACCTTGAGGTCCTTGATCTCGTAGAAGAGGTTGAGGATGTCGACGTCCGCCGAGTAGCCGATCGCCCGCAGGAGGGTCGTGATCAGGAACTTCCGGCGCCGCCGGCGGCGGTCGAGATAGACGTAGAGCAGATCGTTGTTGTCGAACTGGACCTCAAGCCAGGTGCCCCGGTCCGGAATGATCCGAAAGGAGTGCAGCAGCTTGCCGTTCGGGTGCGGCGTCACCTCGAAGGCGATGCCGGGGGAGCGGTGAAGCTGGGAGACGACGACCCGCTCGGCGCCGTTGATGATGAACGAGCCCCGCTCGGTCACCATCGGGATCTCGCCCATGTAGATGTCCTCGTCCTTGATGAAGTCCTCCTCGCGCAAGCGCAGCTTCACGTAAAGCGGCACCGAATAGGTGATGCCTTCGCGGATGCATTCGATTTCCGTGTTCTTAGGATCCCCCAGGTTGTAGGAGACGTACTCGAGGGTGAGCCGCTCGTCATAGGACTGGATCGGGAAGACCTCGCGGAACACCGCCTCCAGGCCTTGCGGCTTGCGCTGCTTTTCCGGCACGCCCTTCTGGAGAAACTCCAGGTACGAGCTGATCTGGATCTCGATCAGATTGGGCGGCTGGATGACTTCGCGAAGTTTGCCGAAGTTGATGCGTTCGGTCTGAGTGCGTTCGGCCATGGGTGAATCCGTAGGAGGTTAGAGAAAAAGAAGGCTATGCCCGGCTGCGCAGGCACGGTTCCCGCCGCAGGGCAGTGAATGCAGGAATCCGGAAAAGGCAAAGGACGGGCCGCGCGCCGCGCGGCCCGCCCCGGCACAAACGTTGGAAGCTATCCGCAATTCGATGGCGTCCGATTGCTTCCTCCGGGCGCGATTTCGCGGCGTCCCGACGCCGGCGAAAGTCCGCTCCGCGGAAGGAGGAGGGTCATTTCAGTTCCACTTTGGCCCCGGCGGCCTCGAGCTTCTTCTTGATCTCCTCGGCCTCCGTCTTCGACACGCCCTCCTTGACGGGCTTGGGCGCGCCTTCGACGAGGTCCTTGGCTTCCTTGAGGCCAAGGCCGGTGATGGCGCGCACTTCCTTGATGGCGCCGATCTTGTTCGCGCCGCTCTCGATGAGGACGACGGTGAACTCGGTCTTCTCCTCGGCGGGAGCGGCGGCGGCGGCGCCCGGGGCGGCGACCGCGACGGCGGCGGCGGCGGACACGCCCCACTTGGCCTCGAGTTCCTTGACGAGGCCGGCGATTTCGAGAATCGACTGGCTGGAAAGCCACTCGATGACTTGGTCTTTGGTGATAGTACTCATGATGATCTCCTGAAGGGACTAGCGGTTTCGAGGGATGAAACGCGTTTAAGAGACGAATCTCCTAGCCGGCTTCGTTGGATGGTTGCTCCCCCCGGCGCGGCGAACACGGGGTTCGCGCATCCGGGGAAAATGGTTTCAGGCGGCGGGTTTCTCCTGTTGCTTGACGCGGGCATCGAGGACGCGGACAAAGGCGGCGCCATGCTGGGTGAAGAGGCCGAGCAATTGTGCACGGAGGACTTCGAACGAGGGCAGGTCGGCGAGGGCCGAAAGCTCCTTCGCGGTGACCGGTTTCCGGTCCACCACCCCGGTCTTGACCTCGAGTTTTTGGGTCTCCTCGAAGAATTTCTTGATGATTTTCGCGACCCCGAACGGGTTTTTGCCGCCGACGATGATGGCGGTCGGGCCGGTCAGCGCGCTGTCGAGGTCGGGCAGTCCCAGCG
>JBOHXF010000446.1:0-8959 GCA_050737455.1 Opitutaceae bacterium
CCGCCGAGGCCGGTGATGACCCCCGCGTGCTGGATGCGGAAATCGGGATAGTAAAGCCGGGCGCCGACCGCCCCGATCTCCGGGCGAAGCGCATGGCCGGCCATTTCGTCGAGCCAGGCGGGTTCCAGCACCTCCATGTCGTTGTTGAGCAGGCAGAGGATCTCCCCCCGGGCCTCTCCCGCCGCGAAATTATTGATCGCCGAATAGTTGAACGGCCCGTCATACCGGACCACACGGACGCCGTCCTCCCGGGAAGCCTCCTCGAAGAACGCCAGGGTCCGGGGATCGTCCGAACCATTGTCGATCAGGACGATCTCGTAGGGGGCGTACCGGGTGCGGGCGATGACCGACGCGAGGCAGAGCCGCGTCAGTTCCGCGGCGTTGCGCGCCGGGATGAGCAGGGAGACGAGTGGCCGCGGCGCCGGCAGCGCGTAGGAGGCCCGCCAGTGGCCGCCGACCGTGCGCACGAGGACGACCTCGCGGCCCGTCCGTACGAAATGTTCCTCCAGCGCACGTCTGGCCGAATCCGCGGCATAGCTCTTTTCGCCCAAATGGAGGGCGGTCGACCCATCCCCGGCCCGCCAATGGTACAGGATGCGCGGGATGTGACGGATGCGCTCCGTGGGGAGCTTTTCGGTGAAGCGAAGCGCGAGGTCCCAGTCCTGGCTGCCTTCGAATCCTTCGCGCAGGCCGCCCAGTTCCCTGAGGCGGCCGGTTCGGTACACGGCGAGATGGGAGATGTAGTTCTGGCTGTTCAGAAGGTCCGGGTTCCAATCCGGCTTGAAGTGCGGATCGAACCGGGCGCCCTGGTCGTCGATCTTGTCCTCGTCGGAATAGACGAGATCGGCCTCGGGGTGCTCCGCGATTTCGGCGGCGACGCAGTAGAGCGCGTGCGGCGCGAGTTCGTCGTCGTGGTCGAGCAGCGCGGCGTACGCGCCCGTCGCGAGGGCCAGCGCCGAATTGGTCGCGGCGGAGATATGGCCGTTACGCGGGCGCCGGACGAGCTTGATCCTCGGCTCCTCCCGCGCCGCGCGCTCCAGGAGGGCGGCAATCCGCGGATCGGTCGAGGCGTCGTCCGCCACGCAAAGCTCCCAATTGGGGTAAGCTTGGGCCCGAACCGATTCGATCGCCCGTTCGAGCGAGCGCGGCGACGGATCGAAAACGGGCATCAGGACGGAGATCGTCAAAGGCGGCAGCGCGGCGGCGGCGGCGCGCAGCGGCTCCCGGTCCCCCGGGGAGGCTTCGTCATAGGCGTGCAGCCAATGCTCGTAACTGCCCCGGGGGGCCTCGGCCGAGGGGCCCAGGACATTTTCGAAAAACGGATGCCAGCGCCCCTGTTCGTCCCGCGCTTCGAGGATCACCGACCGGTCGAGGCCCAGGACGGCGACCTCGACCTTGAATCCGGCCTTGCCGCTCCGGGGCCACTCGGTGAACACGCCCGGCAGGTCCGGGCGGTCCAGGCCATAGGTGCCAGGATACTCCCGTTCGCCGACCCGGGCGCGAACCGCATCGATTGCGACCGGCCCGCGCGCGAAGCACCAGCCGCGGGCGGTGACCTCCCGTTCCTGAGGCCGCCAGACGCGCGGGGCATCGAGGTGAAAGGCGAGGGCGAAGGGCTGCGGCGGGGCCGCCGGCGGCGCGGGCGCGGCGTGCCGCTTTCGCCGGTCGATCAGGGCCCGACGCAGCGCTCGCAGGGGAGCGGTGCACCGCCAGGAAAAGGACGCCTCCACGCGCGCGATCCTGCCCAGGGCGCGCGACAGCGCCGCACGATCGCGGTTCGAGGCGTCCGTCAGCGCTTCCAATCGCCGGCGCAGGTCCACCGACTCGGCCTGCGCCGCGGCGGTTTTTGTCTGGCTCCGGTGCACGGAGTCCTGCAGGAGGACGCGCTGCGCGCGGAGTCCCCGATGGACGCCGCTCAGAGTCCGCGCCTCGGCCAGGAGCCGCGCGCCGTCCGCCCTGGCCGCTTCGGCCGACCGGGTCAGCGTCTGGTTTTCGGCCGCGAGCCGCGCCAGGTCGCGCCGTGCCGGGGCGAGCTGCGATTCGAGCCGGTCGGCGCGGGGATCGCGGATCAGTCCGGCAAGGTGCGTCCACAGTTTGCGCCACAACGGAGCCGCGCCGTCCAGAAGCGGACGGACGGCCAGGCGCGCGCTTTGGAATTCGGAGTGCCGACGGGCATGGCTGCCGGCCGCGATCCGGTAATCGAAGAGGATCTCCGGCCGGGTGGCGAGACGCCGGCCGGCGAGGACGAGCCGCAGGAGAAATTCCCAGTCCTCGCTGGCCGCCCCGTTGTCCGACGGGAAGCCCCCGAGCGCGAGGAAGACCTCGCGCCGCACGCAGAAATTGGTGTCCCCGAGATCGTTTTCGATCAGGCCCAGTTCGAGGCACGGGCCGAGGGGATAAAAAGCGTAGCCGGGATCCGCCTGCTCGGCCTCGGGGGCGGGCTCTCCCTCCGTGGGCGGTTCGCGAAACGCCCGGAATGCGCACGTGACGCAATCCGCGCCGCTGACGGCGAGCGCCTCCGCGAATGCGGCGATCATGCCCGGGCGGAAGCGGTTGTCGGCGTCGCAGAACACCAGCGCCTCTCCGGTCGCCTCCCGGGCGGCCCGATTGCGGGCGGCCGACGGGCCGCGGTTCTCCTCGCGGAGAAAAACCCAGCCCGGCCGCGCGAAGCGGGTCCGGGCCCGGACCCAGGCGGCGGCGGCCTCGGGGCTCGATGAGCCGTCGTCGATCACCACCACTTCGTCGGCAGGCTGGCTCTGCGCGGCCAGAAAGCCCAGGGCCTCCTCCAGAAAGGCCGGCTGCTCGTGAAACGGGAGGCAGACGCTGATCCGCGGGCGCCGGCCCGCGGGCGGAAGGATCGGCGCCTCGATCAGCCGCTCGCAGCCATCGGAACCGCGGCGGATATCCGAGCCCGGAAGGCTCCAGCCCGACCCGCGGAGCCAGCGCTCAACCGGCTCGGACATCACCACCAGATCGTCGACGCCCTCGACGGCGCGGCGCTCCAGGAAGTCGGTTGCCACGTCGGTCCGTCCGCCCGCGGCGAAGCGGGACGCATCCTCGCGCGCCATCTCGGCCAGTTCGGAGACGACTTGGACCAGCCGGCAAGCCCGCGGCCCCGCGCCGGTGGCGCGCGCCTCCACGCTGGCCGCGGTCCGCGCGGGCTGCCCGATGAACCAGGCGGCTGACGGTTCGAGGACGGCGAGGGCGCGGGCGGCGAGCAGCCCGATCCGGTGCGCCTCCACGGCGGGGAACACGGGCACGTCCGGAGCGGGAGCCACCTCGGACAGCGGCCGATATGAAACGCCCAGGGCGCGGGCGTGGACCACCAGGGCCTCCCGAAACTCGGGGCCGATCTCCGCGGTGTGCAGAATTTCCACCTGCGCCCCGGCGCGGACTGCGGCCTCAGCGAAATCCCAGCCGGAACCGGAGGAGGGATTCAGGTCGTGGACGATCAGGCAGACGTGGCGCATCGGCGTGACCGTCAGCGCCGCCAACCTTCGGCGAACCACGCGCGCAGGCGGATGCTCTCCGCTTGCGCGCGAAGCATGCGCCAGACGATCTCGTCGGCGGGAGGGGCCTGGCCGAGGGTCCGGCGCCGCAGCAGATCCATTTCGGGGATGCCCACTTCTTGGATCCGGACCTGGCTTTTTTGGAGGGCGTGAACGCGGAAAATGCCGAGGAACCAGGGCAGGCGCGCCCAGCGCGCGCCGGCCGCGGCGAAGCGCAGGAGAAGGTCCCAATCGAGCGCGAACTGGAACGCCGGATCGATGCCTCCGACCCGCTCCCAGATGCGCCTGCGCCAAAAGACGGACTCCTGGGGGACGAGGTCGAACCAGGGCAGATCCGCGCCAGCCGCCCGCCGGGGCGTGTACCACCGGCCGACCTCCCGCCCGTCTTCGTCGATCAGGACGCGGTGCCCGAAGATCACGTCGATCTCCGGATGGCGGGCGAAGTGCTCCGCCACGAACCGCAAAGCGCCGGGCATGAACCGGT
Organism: Opitutaceae bacterium; assembly: GCA_050737455.1. Taxonomy (GTDB): domain Bacteria; phylum Verrucomicrobiota; class Verrucomicrobiia; order Opitutales; family Opitutaceae; genus Palsa-1447. Next base: position 3,994 of record JBOHXF010000446.1, read on the forward strand.
CGTCCGAGTTCAGGTAGGCCATCACGTCGTCCGGGCCGCACGCGACCCGCGCGAAGCCGCGGCCGAGCGCGTCCGCCTGGCCCCGGTCAGGCTGGCTGGTCCAGTGGGCAAGCCGGGGACCGTAGCGCTCAAGGAGCGCTGCGGTCCCGTCATCGGACCCCCCGTCCTCGACGAGATAATCGATCCGCACCTGCGCCTGATCGAGGACGCTCCGCATCGTTTCCTCCAGGAAGCGCCCCTGCCGGTACGACGGGGTGACGACCACGAACTTCGGAAGCCGTTCGGGCGGGAGCGAGCCGGCCGGAAAGCTCTCCCGGACGAGGGGCCGCGGCGCATGGTGCGGCGACAGCCGCAGGGGATGGCAGGCCTGCTCCATTTCCGCGTGGAGGAACTCCCGCTCCTCCCATGTGAGGTCCCGGAAGGCGCGCGGCGAGCCGATCCAGCGGCGCGCCCGGTGCGCCGCCGTTCGGAACGCATGGCGCGTGAATCGCGGCCAGGAGCAGTCGAGCTCGAGCCGCTGGAATTCCACCCAGCCGAACCCGGGGATCTCCGCCTCCAGCCGGACGCGGTTCACGCCCGGCAGCAATTTCACCGCGACCGCGAATCCGCACCGCTCGCTCGCGGGCGGCGAGCCGTGAATCCGGCGCACGTCCCCGCGGTCCCAGCCGTAGACGCCGGCCACCGCGTCCCCCCCGATTCTTGCCCGCACGCCCGTGGGCGGCCGCCCGCCCTCATCGAAGCACCAGCCCTTGATCCAGACGCACGGCCCGCGCGGATGCGCGCCCGGCCGCGGCGAGTCGACGCAGGACCGGAGCCGGACGGGCCCATCCGAATCGGCCGCGGCCCGCCGGGCGGGGGAAAGGATTTGGACGAGATCGCTCACGAAGCCGAGGCGGGTCCGCCGGACGATTCAGAGGGTATAGCCCGCATCCTTCGCGTCCTTGGAGAACGTCCGGACCGTGTCGAGGGACATCTCTTCAAGGCCGATCCCGAGCAGCTTCTCGGCCTTGCCCAGAATATCGTGCGGCACCGTGATGATCGCGCAGCCGCAGGCCTCGGCTTGAAACAGGTTCAGCACCTCGCGCGTGCTGGCCCATAGCAGTTCGGCGGCGGGGTTCGCCGCGACGATTTCGCGGTACTTTTTCATGTACGGCGCCGGATCGACGCCCGTGTCGGCGATGCGTCCGGCGAACACGGAGACCACGGATGGCACCTTGGCGTTGAGCGCCTCGACCGTTCCCCGCACCTGGGCCTCGGTGAAGATCGCCGTGATGTTCAGCTTGACCCCCTGCGCGGCCAGCTCCTTGACGACGGGCAGGGAAGATTCGCCGCGGGCATTTGTGATGGGGATCTTGGTGTAGACGTTCCGGGCCCACGCGGAAATCTTCAAGGCCTGCCGGCGCATCTCCGCGAAATCGTCCGTGAACACCTCCAGCGAAATCGGCTTCGCGGTGACCGCCTGGAGAATGTCCCTGGCGAATGCCTCGTAGTCGTGGATGCCGGCCTTCCTCATCAGGCTCGGATTGGTCGTCAGGCCCTTGATGTGGGGCTTGGCGTTGAGGGCGAGGATGCCTGCGCGGTCGGCGCCATCGGCATAAAGCTGGATCTTGAGGTCGGCGAGATTCATGGGGGAAAAGGTCGGTGAAGGTGGCGGGGAAGGAAAGGGATAACCCTCGGGCTTCGCAGATTCGGCCGACCCGCCCCCGGTTCCGGATGCGTGCGGCGGAGCCTCCGGGCGCCCGGCGCCATCCGCCGCCAGAATTGCGGCCGCCGCCTCGCCGAGCGATTTCACGACGTGGTCGGGCGGCTGGCCGGGCGTTTCGTCATAGCCGAAATCGATGAGGATCGTGCGCACGCCGGCGCGCCGGCCGCAGTCGATGTCCCGCCACCGGTCGCCCACAAGCCAGGATCGCCGCAGGTCCAGGCCCATCGTCTGCGCGGCGTCCAGCACCATGCCGGGCTCGGGCTTGCGCCGCCGGGACGCCTCGCCTCGCCCGGGATCGTAGCAGACCTCGATCCGGTCGATCTCCGGGATCCAGGCGTGGAGTTGCTCGTGCATGGCCTCGACAGCCGGTCGGGCCAGGGTGCCGCGGCCCACGTCCGGCTGGTTCGTGACCACGACGAGCGCGTACCCGGCGGATTTGAGGGCCTGGCAGGCGGCGGCGGCGCCCGGAAGCAGCCGGAAGTCCTCCGGCCGGCCGGGCGCGTACGGTTTGCCCTCCCGGATGACCTGGAGGTTCAAAGTTCCGTCGCGGTCCAGGAAAACGGCGGGCCGGCCGGGGCTTAGCGGGTCGATTCCCATTTCGTCGGGTTCACCTTCAAGACCGGGTGGGAGACGAAAAGGTGCCATATGACCGCTTGAAAGGCTTCGGAATGCGGCGTGACGTTGCCGGGATTGACCGTGGGCACGATCACCCGGGCGTCGGCCGCCTTCGCGGTGGCGCCGCCGTCCTTGCCGACGATGCCGATCACCCGGGCGCCGACCTCTTTCGCGAGCCGGACCGCGGCCACCAGATTGGCGGAGACGTTCTTTTCCAGGTTTCCCCCACCGACCGAAAGCACGAGGACGAGGTCCCGGGCGGCGATCCTGCTGCCGCGTAGCCATTCCGCGAACACGCTGGCCCAGCCCTCGTCGTTGGTCCGGGCCGTGAGCTCCGACACATTGTCGGTCGGGGCGTACGCCTCGATCCCGGCGATCTTCCGGAAATCGTTCACCGCATGGGAGGCGTTGGCCGCGCTGCCGCCGACCCCGAGGATGAACAGGCGCCCGCCCCGGTCCCGGGCCGCGCGCAGCTCGGCGACGCATCGCTCGCAATCGTCGGGATCGATGCGCGAGAGGATTTCGGCGGTCTCCTGGAGATGCTGTTGGGAATAGTTGGGCATGGCGGGCGGGGCCGGACCGGAAAACGCCGGCCTGCGGGGGCCGGTCGATTGTTTCAACATGACCCCTTCAGAAAGAGGTTGAGCTCGGCCAATCCGGCGGGCGAGCCGATTTCGAAGAAGCGCCGGGGCGCCTCGTAGCCCGCCAGCTCCCCCCGTGCGGCGAGCGCCTGCTGGACGTCGGCCAGGTCGACCGGCGCGTCGCGCGGGTATCCGTCGAATGCGCGGGGACGGAACGCACCGAGGCCGTAATCGATGTGGCGCATTTGGGGGAGCCGCCGCTTCTTGTCGTAAGCCTGGATCCGTCCGTCTTCGAACCAGACGTTGCTCGGTTCGCGGCCCCCGCGGTTTTCGCAAACGGTCATGAGTCCGGGCCGGTCGCTTCCGAGAAAGCGCCGCCCGACCGCCGCGTAGTCAATCGGCAGGTAGCTGTCCCCATAGAGGACGAAAAATGCCTCCCCCAGCAGCGGGAGCGCGCGGATCAGCGCCCCTCCGGTGCCCAGCAGGCTGGGCCCGTCGAAGGAGTAGTCGATGCGTACGCCCAGGAGGGCCCCGTCCCCGTACCGATCCACGATCTGCCCGCCCCGGTGCCCCACGCAGAGCACCAGCCGGCGCAGTCCCGCCGCCTTGAGCAGCCGGATCTGGTGCGAGAAAAAGGGCTCGCCGGCGACCTCGACCAGGAGCTTGGGGATCGTCTCAGTGATCGGCCGCAGCCGGGTGGCCATTCCGCCGGCAAGAATGGCCACCGGCATGTCCTCAGCATCCATCAGTTTTGAGCCACCACCTTCGAGCCTTCGAAATCGAACCGGAAGCGCACTTCCTGCAGGCCTTGCCGGCGCATGGCGCCGCGCAGCTCCGCCTTGTCGCCGGCATAGAACATCAGGAACCCGCCGCCGCCCGCGCCGATCAGCTTCCCGCCCAGGGCGCCGTGCCCGCGCGCATAGTCGTACCAGGCGTTGATCTTCTCGTTGCTCATCCCGCTCGACCGGGCCCGTTTTCGCCGCCAATGCTCGTCCATGAGTCCGGCGAAATCCTCGAGCCGCCCGCTTTCCAGCGCCCCGAGCGAGCGGAGCCCCAGCTCCTTGGTGGCATGCAGGTTTTCGAGCATCGCCGGATCGTTCCGGGCCGAGCGCTCGTCCTGATCCTTCAGGATGGCTGAGGCGCTCCGCGAATAGCCGGTGAAAAACAGGAGAAGGTTATCCTCCAGCTCGAACAGGGTCTCCTCGGAGATCTGGCACGGCCGGTATTCGACCCGCCCGTCCCGGTGGAAGGTGAACGCGGTGATGCCCCCGATCGCCGCGATGTACTGGTCCTGCTTGCCGATGGGTTCGCCCAGCCGGTCGATCTCGATGGAGCAGGCCTGCTCGGCCAGCTCCGCGGGCGAGACCAGGTTCTTCCGGTAGGTGTGCAGCGCCTTGAGCAGAGCCGTGGTGAAGCTGCCGGAAGAGCCGAGCCCGGTGCCGCCGGGGATGTCGGCCATCGAGGTGAGCTCGATGTGCGGATCGGTGACGCCGGTGAGCTTCAGCGCCTCCCGGACGATCGGATGCTCGATCTCGTCGACCGAGCCCGTCCGCTCCATCTTCGAGTACTTGACGATGATCTCCTCCTGGAAGGTCCGGTGCTTGGTGATGTACACGTACTTGTCGATGGCCGCGGCGACCAGGAAGCCGCCGTATTCGCGGTAGTAGGACGGCAGGTCGGTGCCGCCGCCGCCAAGCGTGATGCGCAGCGGGCTGCGGGTGATGATCACGGCCGGCCCTCATACAGCTTGGCTACCGTCTCCAGCACGGCAATGGCGTCGTCAACGTTGCCTTCGGGCTCGGTGCCCTGCTCGATGCAACTGGCGAAATGCTCGATTTCCGCCTCCCACGATGCGTCCGTCTCCGGATAGTTGAACACGCTCGTTTCCGGTGGGCCCATTTTCGGCAGCATGCGGTAGTACGTCAGCCGCTCGGGCCCGTAGCTGCCGCCCAAGCCGTCCACCTGGAGCTTGCCGGTCCGGCCAAAGACCTCGAACGAGAACAGGTTCTTCCATTCGGTCCAGCTGGCATGCAGCCAGGCGGTGATGCCGTCCGCGGTCCGCAGC
>JBOHXF010000447.1:0-4709 GCA_050737455.1 Opitutaceae bacterium
GCTCGTAGCTGCGCCATCCGGCAAGGAGATCCCCGCTCAGGAGCTGAGCGAACGCCAGATTGGTGCGGATCCTGGAGTGGAAGGGATTGAACTCGAGCGCCCGGCGGTAGGCCGCGGCCGCCAGATCCGGCTCGTTCCGATCCATGTGGGCGGCGCCTAGGTTGCTGTGCGCCTTCGCGCATCTCGCGTCGAGCTCCAAGGCCCGGCGGTACGCCGCCATCGCGCGCTCGACCTGGCCCGCGCGATGGTGGGCGGCGCCAAGATCGTTGTGGGTCAGGGCGCAGTCCGGGTCCAGCGCAAGCGCCGCCTCGAACGCGGCGATCGCCTCGGCGTGGCGGCTTTGCCGGCTCAGGCGATTTCCGATGCCCCGGAGCCGACTGGCCGACACGTCGCTTCCGGGAGGCGCAGGATCCATACAGCGGGCGGATTGCCAGAAAACGTCCCCGCCGTCAAAGGGTCCCCTCTTTCGAAGGTTGGGGGACCCGATGAAGACCGCACGATTCCCCCTGCTGGGCGCCGACCGCCGGCCGCTCCCCTCACCACCATTTTTCGCCAATATAGGCGGGCTTGGGCAGCGTCCAGGGCGGGGTGGCGGGGGCCAGCTTCTCAAGCTCCGGTTCCAGGAGCGAGGCCCCGGCGGGAGGATCTCCGAGATCGGGAATGGCGAGCCATTCGCCGTCCCGGCAGGCCGACTGGTGCGCGAGGATGCCTGGCAGATTGTAGCGGGCCGCCGCCCACACGTGGTTCGGCGGCAGGGCGCCGGTGGCGCAAGCGCGCACGAAGTCGTCGACCAGAAATTGGTGCGAGCCATGGTGACCGCTGCCGAGCCCCTCGAACTCCTTCGGGAGCCGCCAGCGCGGATGGATGGGAGCCATGCCCGAATGGAAATCGTGATTCGAACCCTCCGCGCGGATTCGCGCCGCGACCTTGTCCTCGGGCGTGACGGGTCCGCAGCGCAGGAGCTCGGTGAGGGGTGTGATCTCGCGCTCGCGGTTGACCCAGACCTCCCCGGCGGGCTCCTCCTCGAAACAGCCTTCCGTTCCGAAGATGCCGAGCCGGACGGACCGGCCGCCGAAGTGGCCGACCCGGCGGAATTCGTTGATGCGGGCCATCCCGCCATCGCTGGTCCGCAGGAGGGCGGTCTCGTCGCTGTACGGATTGTCCCACGCATTGAGGCCCTCGCCGAACACGCCGTCGTCGCTCCGATCCCGCTGGCCGAGGCACGCCACCCGGGTCATTCGCGCGCCCGTGACGCTCACGATCATGCTCATCGTGTGGGTGGGATAGAGCATCGGCGGGAGCCCGGCCGTGCGCTTCCAACCGGTTCCGCCGCTGTGCTGATACGAGCGGTAGAACCCGTGAGACATGTCGTGCATGTACTCGGCTTCTCCGTAGACGAAGCGGCCGAACCGGCCCTGGCGCCACAAGGCGCGGCAGAAGACCGTCGACGGGTAGTAGTAGCTCGTCTCGCCGAGCATGTAGATAAGCCCCGTCCGCTTCACGGTTTCGACGAGTTCGCCGAGCTCTTCCACCGTCACGCCGGCCGGCACCGCGCTGTAGACGTGCTTGCCGGCCTTCAACGCCGCAATCGCCTGGGCGCCGTGCAGCCAGCGCTGGGTGAAGATCCCGACGGCGTCGCAATCGCTTGCCAGGAGTTCCTCCAGGGAGCCGTAGGTTTCGACGATTCCGGCGGCGGAGGCCTCCTCCCGGAGGCGGTCGGGCATGACATCGGCCAGCGAAAGGCCGCGCACCAGCGGGTGCGCCTGAAAGAGGCGGTAAAAGACCCGGGCGAACTGGCCGGCGCCTAGAATTCCGATTTTAATGCGCTTCATGGGCAAAAGGGAGGCTGAAACGGCCACCACGCAATCGCGGGCGGCCGTTGTCAAGCAGGCTTGCCGATTCGGCGCGCAGGCATCATGTTTTGCACCTGAACCGATCAACCTTTTGCTGTTTTCGAGTTCGCGGGGGCGGGAGGTTCATGGCCAGCCTGCGAGGCCAAAGCCCATGAATTCCGACGACCCGCGCTCCGAAATCGGAGCGCTCGAAAACTACGTCCTCGACTATGCGTGGGCGGGGAGCCAGCTCAAGGACCATGTTTACGAGCGATCCCGCCGATGTTTCGCGCGGGGCGACGCGGAGCGGGACGCGTTGACCGCGCGCGAGGCGGTCATCCGCCGCCAGACCGAGCTTCGCGAGTTCTTCCTCGGCTCCATCGGCGGCCTGCCGGGCTCCGATACCCCCCTCAACGCCCAGGTCACCGGCTCGGTGGCGGGGGCCGGCTTCGCGATCGAGACGATCCTCTTCGAATCGCGGCCCCGCCACTACGTCACCGCCAATCTTTACTTGCCCGAAGGCCGAACGGGACCGGCGCCGGGCGTGCTGTTCCTCTGCGGGCACCACCTGGCCGGAAAACAGGCGGCCGAATACCAAATCGTATGCCAGACCCTGGTCCGGGCGGGTCTCGTCGTGCTCGCTCAGGATCCGATCGGGCAGGGCGAGCGGCTGAGCTATTTCGAGCCTGAAACGGGTGAGACACGGATCCCCGGGTGCGTCCTCGATCACGATCACGCCGGCGTCCAGTGCCGGATCGCCGGCGACAGTCTCGCCCGCTACTTCGTCCACGACGCGATGCGCGGGATCGATTATCTGCTCACGCGCGGCGAGGTGGACCCTGCCCGGATCGGCGTCACGGGCAATTCCGGCGGAGGCACGCAGACCAGCCTCTTGATGCTTGCGGATCCGCGCATCGCGGCGGCCGCGCCATGCACGTTCATCATGTCGCGGGACAGCTACCAGCGGACGGGGCAGGCTCAGGACGCCGAGCAGATCTGGCCGGGCTTCACCCGCGCCGGCTACGATCATGAGGACATTCTGCTGGCGATGGCCCCGAAACCGGTGTGCGTCCTTGCCGTGACGGATGACTTCTTCCCGATCGAAGGCACGCGGCGGACGGTGGAGCGGTGCCGACGGCTGTGGGGGCTGTTCGGGGCGGAGGAAGCCCTCGAACTGGTGGAGGACGCCTCGCTGCACGTCTACACGCCCGCGCTCGCCCAGGCGGCCGCGCGGTTCTTCGCCCGGCACCTGCCGCGCCGCGAAGCGGAGTTCCCGGCGGCCGCGCCCTTCCCCGAGGCGCGTTTGAATGCCACGAAGTCCGGGCAGGTCCGCGCCGATTTTCCCTCCGCGGAGTTCGTGTTCGAAGCCAATCTCGAGCGCTGCCGGGCGGCCGAAGCGTCCCGGCAGGCCTTGCCCGCGGACGAGCGGAAATCCCGCGCGTTCGCGTGGCTTCGCGCGCAGGTGTTCCGCGACCGCGAGGTTTGCCCGGCGAATCCGCGCCGGATCGAACGGGGGCTTCGCCTTGGCGGACTCGCCGTGGAGATCGCGTTTTGGTGGACCCAGCCGGGCCTGGCGAACCTCGGGGTTCTCTTTCGGCCGCCCGGCCGCGGGATGCCGGTGACCCTCGCGCTATGGGACGGCGGCACCCGCGCTCTTGCGCCCCACGAAACCTGGATCCGCGCCGAATGCGCCGCGGGGCGGGCCGTGCTGGCCCTTTCTCTCTCAGGCACGGGACCGCTGCGCCCCGACCCGATAAACGGGGGCGGCGAGCACGCCTTTTACGGGACGTTCCATAAGCTCGTGGACGATCTCGACTGGCTGGGAGACAGTCTGGCGGCCCTGCGAACCTACGAAGTCGTGCGCGCGCTGGACGCGCTGGAGGCGTGGCCGGATCTTTCGCGCCGAGGTGTCCGAATTCACGCGCGGGGCCGGGCCGGCCTGCCGGGCTGGCTGGCCGCCGCCGTCGATCCCCGCGTCGCCGGATGCGAATGGAAGGACCGATTCCGGTACGCCGACCTGGTCCGATCGCGATTCTACGACAGCATGGGCGCCAAGGAGCTGCTTCTGCCGGGCGTCCTGAACCACTTCGACTTGGACGAGGAGTAATCGCGGTGGCCGCACCCGGCGGGATGCCTCCGGTTCAACCCCGCGACGCGCTCGGCCTCGAGCCGAACCGCCGCATGTATCTTCGGGAGAAATACAATGGATCACCGTAGCCGACTTCCGCGGCGATGCGGCGGATCGGCAGGTCCGTCTGCTCGATGAGTTGGCGGGCATAACCCAGCCGGATGTCCTCCCCGAACCGCCGGGGCGTCGTGCCGAGCGAGGCTTGGAAGAGGTGGGCGAGGCGCGAGATCGAGAGGCCGCAGGCTGCGGCGAGCACGGCCGGATCGTACGGTTCGGAGGGATGCGCCGCGAGGAAATGGGCCGCGCGCTGCACGCGGGGATCGGCCCGCCGCAGGCGCTCGTCCGATCCCGACGAGGCGGCCTGAATCAGCGCCTCCTCGAGCGCGTTCATGGCGAGATCGGCCGCCTGCGCTCCACCGAGCCGGGAGGCGGTCAGCATGCGCTGGAGCGCGCGATCGACGGCCTGCGCTTCCGGACCGCGCAGTTCGAGGCAGCCCACTCCGCGGTCGGCCTCCGGCCACATCAGCCAAGGCATCCAATTGGGCCTCGCGACAAAATGCGCCCACCGCAGATGCCAGAAGCCGGGCGAATCCGCCGTGCCGTAATCCTGCGCAGCCCCCGGCGAGAACAGGATCGCATCGCCCGGACGCGTCCGGCGGGCGTGGCCGTGGAGCCGGATCGATAAGGCCCCGCCCAACGTGAATATAAACAGCCACTACCCGCATCCAATTGGGCGCCATATAGTATAA
>JBOHXF010000448.1:0-2013 GCA_050737455.1 Opitutaceae bacterium
ATCCTAGGCGACGTCATGACGGTTTGCACCAGGAGCGGATTTCTCGGAGTCGTGGTTCTGGCCGGCGCCATGGCGGCGTCGAGCCCGCGGGTGGAGGCATTTCCCGCGGTCTGGCCGTCGGCGGCGCCGGAAACCGAGGGCCTGTCCACAGCGAACCTGGGGAGGTTCTGGAAGGACATGCGCAAGCGCAACACGACGGCGCTGCTCGTCATCCGCAACGACCGGGTGGTGTTCGAAGGGTACGCGCCAGGCTATGGCAGGACGACGCGGCATTACACGGCGTCGCTTGCGAAGTCCCTGGTCGGCGGCATGTCGCTCATGCTGGCCATGGACGAGGGGCGGATCCGGGCGGACGACCGGGCGTCGAAATACGTGCCGCAATGGGCCGATCTTCCGCTCAAGCGGGACATCACCGTCCGCGAGCTCGCCACCCACACCTCGGGGATGTCCGATTCCGATCACGATATCCAGATCCCCGTCCAGAAGCTGACGGGCTGGATGGGCGATTTCTGGAACTTCTACAAGGGCTACCGGCCGGGTCGGGATCCGTTCACGCTGTCCCGCGACTTTGTCCCGTTGATCGACCGCCCCGGCCGGGCGTTCCACTACACCAATTGCGGCATGGCGATGCTCTCCTATTGCATCACGGCCAGCTTGCGCGGCGCGCCGCAGACGGACCTGCGCTCGCTGCTGCGCGAGCGGCTCATGCGGCCGATCGGCGTGCCGGACAACGAATGGTCGGTCGGCTACGACACGACCGTTCCTGTCGACGGGCTGCCTCTCGTCGCTTGCTGGGGCGGCGCCGCCTACAGCCCGAATGCGACGGCGCGGATCGGCCGGCTGCTGCTCCGCCGCGGCGACTGGGACGGCCGCCAGCTTATTTCTCCGGCGACCATCGCGGCGGCGACGGTGCAGGCCGGGGAGCCCGGGACCTGGGGGCTCGGCTGGTGGACGAACCATCATCGGGACGGCTCGATCGTCTACCCGGGCCTGCCGGCGGACGCGTTCTACGGCGCCGGCGCCGGCGGCCAATACCTGCTGGTTGTGCCCAGCCTGAAGCTGATCGTGGTCCGCTACGGCGGCCCCATGAACGCCGAGGACGACGGTGGATGGCTGTTCCTCGATGTTGGACGTTACATCACCCGCCCGCTGCTCGGCGTCCGTCCCGCGCCGCCGTATCCGCCTAGCCCCGTGATCGCCTCCGTCCATTGGGCCCCGGCGGATACGATCGTCCGGCGCGCGCACGACAGCGACTGTTGGCCGATCGCCTGGGGAGCCGACAATGCGCTCTACACGGCCTACGGCGACGGCGAGGGCTTCGAACCCTTCCTGCCGGTGAAGCTCAGCCTGGGCTTCGCGCGCGTCACCGGCGGTCCCACCGACTTCGTCGGGACGAATATCCGCTCGCCCTCGGGAGAGCAGGTCGGCGACGGAGCGTCCGGCCGGAAGGCCAGCGGGATGACGATGATCGGCGGCGTCCTCTACATGTGGGTGCGCAACGCCGGCGTTTCCCAGCTCGCCTGGTCGCTCGATCGGGCGCGGACCTGGAACTGGACCGACTGGAGCACCTGGAGCTGGCAGGATTGGAAATTCCTGGACCACTTCGGCTGCCCGTCCTTCCTGAGCTTCGGCCGTGATTACGCGGGGGCGCGCGACGATTTCGTCTACATCTATTCGCCCGACATCGGCGACGCGTACACGAACGCCGACCAGCTCATCCTGGCGCGCGCGCCCAAGGACCGGCTGCTCGACCGCGCGGCGTACGCGTTCTACGCCGGGCGCGGCAAGGGCGGACAGCCGGTTTGGACGAAGGACATCAGCCAGCGCGAAGGGGTGTTCGTCGATCCCGGCGCATGCATGCGCTGCCATGTGACCTACGATCCCGGAATCGGGCGGTACCTCCTCGTGATGCCGCGGGGCGAAGGCGACACCCGGTTCCACGGGGGCTTGGCCATTTACGACGCGCCCGAGCCCTGGGGGCCGTGGACGACGGTGTACTTCACGGACAAGTGG
>JBOHXF010000449.1:0-4100 GCA_050737455.1 Opitutaceae bacterium
GTCTGGCGGTGAGCCCGGGCGACTCCCTGTTCGCGTACGTCTACCTCGATCCCGTCCGCCGGCCGAGCGAGATCATGCTCAGTTGGGACGCGGGCACCTGGGAGCACCGCGCCTATTGGGGCGCCGACGAGATCGACTACGGCCGGGACGGGGGCGCCAGCCGCCGCCGCATGGGCCCCCTGCCGGCCGCCGGACGGTGGGTGCGCCTGGAAATCCCCGCGAACCAGGTGGGGCTGGATGGCCGAAGCCTGAGCGGGATGGGTTTCTCGGAATTCGGCGGCGTCGCGAGCTGGGATCGGACGGGCGCCTCGACCCCGACCGGCACCGCCGGGCGGACTGCGCCGCTCCGAAAGCGCTCGGATCTTTCCAGCGCCGATTTCGTATGGGTGGGCGATGCCGTGCCCGCCGGAGCCCAGCCGCTTTCGATGGGCGATCCGTGGGAGTGGACCGCGCGCCATCCCGCGCCCGGCCTCGCGGCGCGCTCGCACGAGTCCGCCCTCGCGCCGGGACTCCACGAGCACTTCTTCGATTTCGCCGCACGCACGATGCCGGTCGGGCCGAATGACACCCTCTACAGCTATGTTTACCTCGATCCGGCCCATCCGCCGCGCGAGATCATGCTGGAGTGGAACGCGGACGGATGGCGGCACCGCGCCTATTGGGGCGCCGATCGCATCGCCTATGGCACGGACCGCACGGCCGGGCGCCGCCGCATGGGCGCCCTCCCGGCCGCGGGCCGGTGGGTACGGCTCCAAGTGCCGGCGGAAGCCGTCAGCTTGGGCGGCCGAGTGGTCACGGGCATGGGCTTTTCCCAGTTCGGCGGGCGCGCAATCTGGAACATCTCCGGCAAGTCCGCTCCGGTTTTTGCGGGCCATCGTCCGCGTCCGGTCAACGCACCGGCGGAAGCCTCGTACGCCATCGCGAACGGCCTCTCCCAAGGCTCCAAGGGCCGCAGGCGGGGTCGACGGCCGGCGCGCCGTTCGGATCCTGGGGACGCGGCCTCCCGCCGCAGTTCGGACGGCCGGTCGCGACGGCTCGCCGCCGTTGCCGTCGCGCTCTTCGTTCTCGGCTTTTGCGGCGTCCGCCTTCGCGCGGATTCGCCGCTGGTCAACCTATCGAACCGGAGCGTGCTATCCTCGGGCCAGTCCGTCACGGGCGGGCTAAGCGTCGGTGGATCCTCGTCTGAATCCGTGCTGATCCGAGCCGTCGGCCCCTCTCTGCAGTCGTTCGGCGTCGCCGATCCCCTGCCGGATCCCTCCCTGACCATCTACGACCACAACGGCAATATGGTTGCAGGACCGATCACCCATTGGAATGCGGGCGATGCCGCCACGATGGCCTCCCTCGGAGCCTTCACGCTCCAGCCCGGCAGCGCGGATGCCGAGACGATCATGACCTTGGCTCCAGGCACCTACACCGCCCAAGTGGCCTCGGCGGGCGGCAACACCGGCACCGTCCTGCTCGAAGCCTATGAAGTCACCGGATCCGGAGCGGGTAAGCTCCTCAATCTCTCCACCCGGACCGTGGTCACGGCGGGCCTTGGGGGCGCCACGGTCACGGGATTCGTCGTTTCCGGGACAAGCACGCGAACGCTCCTCATTCGGGGGGTGGGCCCGGGCTTGAGCCAGTTTGGCATCGGCAATCCGCTTGCTGACCCCTCGCTTCAGGTGCTCGACCAGAACGGGAAGGTCATTGCCTCCAACGACGATTGGCAAACACCGGAGGACGGCGGGGCCACCGCGGCCCAGTTGCAAACGGCTTTTTCCGAGACGGGCGCGTTCAATCTGCAAAGCGGCAGCTCCGACACCGCCGTGCTCGTGACGCTTCAGCCCGGATCCTACACCGTCAACGTCGCCAGCGGCAATGGCTCCTCGGGCGCGGCCCTAGCCGAGATCTATGATGTGACTGGAGCCACCGGCGGAACCGGTTCTAGCTCGGGATCGGGTGCGGGGACCGGCACGACCGTGACCGGTACGACCGGGACCGGCACGACCGGGTCAGGTACGACGGGCTCAGGTACGACCGGGTCGGGCACGACGGGCTCCGGCACAACTACGGGCGGATCGACTTCCGGGTCCACCTCCGGGACGGACAGCGTCTGGGTCGAGGATGCCGTGCCCGCGGGTGCGGAGCAGCTCGTGAACAGCGACGCCTGGAACTGGATTTCGTCCAACCCGGCACCTTATTCCGGCTCGTTGAGCCATCAGTCAAATCTGGCCTCCGGGCTGCATGAGCAGTTTTTCAATTACGCGACGGCGACCATGACGGTGGGCACGGGCCAGACGCTCTTCACGTACGTATACCTGAATCCGTCCAATCCGCCGACCGAAATCATGCTGAGCTGGAACGCCGACAATTGGGAGCACCGCGCCTTCTGGGGCGCCGACGAGATCAATTACGGCACCGACAATTCCGCCGGGCGCTACAATATGGGTGCGCTTCCCGCCGCCGGCCAATGGGTGCGTCTGTCGATTCCGGCGAGCGCGGTGGGACTGGAGGGACAAACCGTGACCGGAATGTGCTTCTCCGAGTACGACGGCCAGGCGGCCTGGGACCACAGCGGCGTCACGGTGGGCGCCTCGGCGGGTTCCGGTTCGTCCTCATCCGGATCGGGCGCTTCGAGCGATCCGGGCTCCGGTTCGTCCAGCGGAGGTTCAAGCTCCACGGGCGGGTCCACCTCGACGGGCGGATCGACCACCACCGGCGGCGGGAGCGCTTCGACCGGCGGGACGACCACCGGCGGCGGTTCGGGTGGCGGCACGGGCGTGATCACCGGCACGACGGGCAGCGACGGCGCGAACCGCACCGCCGACGCGATCGCCGCGGGCGACAATGTCGACGACACCGACCTCCAGCTTCCCAAGGTGGGGGACAACCTCCTGCACATCCTTTCGCCCTCCCTGCTGGAACTCGTCTCGATCAACACGAAGCAGCCGGATCCCGCCCAGGTGAACACCTGGAATTTCGTGAACTCGAGCGGCCAGGCGACCCTGCCCGGCGCCGGGGAATTCACGGTGGAGGTGGATGGCAAGCCCGTCGCCGTCCAGACTGTGGGCTTCAAGCGGAGGGTCCTGTACGCGCCGCTCAACAGCTATGACCTCCGGATCAAGAACTGCCTTTATCTGGAGATCGCAACACCGGTCTCCGATGGCCAGCTCGTCCAGGTGACCAATCCGGACGGCACCCTCTGGCCCGCGAGCACGCAGTACACGGCGCTTTGCGATCCGCGGCGGTATTCGCCCGCGATCCACGTCAACCAGGAGGGATACGTCCCGTCCTTCGTGAAGCAGGCGATGGTGGGCTACTACCTGGGCAGCCTGGGTGAAATGCCCATCGACGCGAGCTCGGGCTTCAACGTCATCGACGCGAACACGGGGGCTGTCGTCTATACGGGCACGCTGACCCTGCGGCAGGACTCGGGCTACACCACGACGCCCCTGCCCTACCAGCAGGTCTACGTCGCCGATTTCAGCAGCTTCACGACGCCCGGTCAGTACCAGATCCAGGTGCCGGGCCTCGGGACCTCGCTGCCCTTTCTCATCGACGACGGCATCGCGATGGCCTGGACGCGCACCTATGCCCTCGGCATGTACGAGCAGCGCAGCGGGATGGCCGTGAGCATGCCGTACACCCGCTTCACGCACGCCGCCGACCATACCGCACCCGCGTCGATCCCGGTGCCGGACACCGATCCGAAGTACGCCTTCACCTGGAATTGCATCGCGGGGTACGCGACCACCGTGAATTCGAACAACCCGGCCCAGACGGCGCCGTTCCTCACGAGCAACGAGACCTCCCTGTATCCTTATGTGAATACGGGAACGGTCGACGTCTCGGGCGGCCACTTCGACGCCGGCGACTACAGCAAGTACACGATAAACAGCGCGCAGCTCATCCACGAGCTGATCTTCGCCGTCGACAACATCCCCGGATGCGAGACCTACGACAATCTCGGCATCCCGGAGAGCGGCGACGGCATCCCCGACGCCCTCCAGGAGGCGAAGTGGGAGGCGGATTTCCTCGCAAAGATGCAGGATGCCGACGGCGGCTTTTACTTCCTCGTTTATCCGCTCGACCGCGAGTACGAGTCGAACGTGCTC
>JBOHXF010000450.1:0-4865 GCA_050737455.1 Opitutaceae bacterium
TCACCAACCAGTCGGGCATCGGCCGCGGCTATCACACCATCGAGGACACGCTGCGCGTCAACGCGCGCATGGAAAGCCTCCTCGGGCTGCCCTCCCCGATCTTCGATGAAGTCTGCATCGCGCCCGAGGGGCCCGGCGAACCGGCCGCGTATCGAAAGCCCTCCCCGCGTTTCATCCGCGAGACGATCGAACGGCTCGGCCTTGAGGCTTCGGCATGCTGGATGGTGGGCGACGGCCCGTCCGACATCGGCTCCGCCCTGGCTGCGGGGATCCGGGCGGCGGCGGTTCGAACCGGCCGGACCGATCCGGCCTCCTACCCCGAAGTCGCCGAGCACCGGGTGCCCGTCTTCGACGATTTCCGGGCGTTCGCGTCGACCCTCCACTGATGCCATGAAGCCCGGAGCGAAGCTTCGCCTCGACGAGCTCCTCGTCGGCCGGGGGCTTGCCGCCAGCCGAAGCCAAGCGCGAGCCTTGATCATGGCCGGGCGCGTCCGGCTGGGCACCGAACGGCTCGACAAGCCCGGCAAGCCCGTCGACGCGGCTTCGCCGGTCAGCGTCGTCGAACCCCCGCGCTTCGTCAGCCGCGGCGGCGAGAAGCTCGAGGCCGCGCTGAAGGCGTTTGCGCTGGACCTAGCCGGCGCCCACGTGCTCGACCTTGGCGCCTCGACGGGCGGATTCACCGATTGCGCGCTGCAGGCCGGAGCGGCTTCCGCGACCTGCGTCGACGTGGGCCGGGCCCAGCTTCACGCAAAGCTCCGGGCCGATCCCCGTGTCGCGAACCTTGAGCGGATCAACGCGCGGCGCCTGGATCAGGCCGCTTTGCCCCGCCCGGAGTACGATGCCGTGGTCATGGATTTGTCGTTCATTTCGCTGAAAGTGGTGCTGCCGGCGGCCTGGCCGCGGGTTCGCCCCGGCGGGGCCCTGGTCGCGCTCGTGAAGCCCCAATTCGAGGCCGGCAAGGCCGAGGCGGACAAGGGACGGGGAGTGATCCGCGATCCGGCCGTCCGCGAAGCCGCGCTGGCGGCCGTGCGGGACTTCGCCCTCGCGGAGCTGCCGGGCGCCCTGCTGCTCGGGACGATCCCCTCGCCGATCGCCGGCGCGGAGGGGAACCGTGAGTTCCTCCTGGGCTTGAGAAAGGCCCCCGTTCTGCCAGCATGAGCGCTCCATGCCGCCCATCCGAAAGATCGCGTTTATCGTCAACGACGAGAAAAAGGGCGCTCCCGGCCTCGTTCGGGACCTGATGGCCCAAGCCCGGGCGGCGCACGTCCCGGCCCGCCTCACCCGGCGATTTCCCCCGCGCGCGAATTTCCTGCGCGGCGTCGACGCCTGCTGCGTGATCGGCGGCGACGGGACCCTGCTGGGCGTCGCGCGGGAGGCGGCGCTGGCCAAGGTTCCCATCATCGGGGTCAATTGCGGCACGCTGGGCTTCCTCACAACCTTCTCGGCCGAAGAGGCGCGGGCCTCGTTTCCGGCGCTCCTGCGCGGCGGCTTCCGGATCGAATCGCGCACGATGCTCAAATGCGCGGCCGACCCATCCGGCCGGACCGACCTGGCGCTGAACGACGTGCTCGTCCGCACGACCAATTCGCGGCTGGTGCGCCTGGAGGTCCTCGCCGACGGCGAGCTCGTCACCGAATCGGTCTGCGACGGGCTCATCTTTTCGACGGCGACTGGGTCCACGGCCTACAATCTTTCGGCCGGCGGGCCGATCATCCATCCGTCCGCGGCGGTGATCGCGATGACGCCCATCTGCCCCCATACGCTCAGCAACCGCACCATCGTTTTTCGCGACGGAGTCAGGCTGCGCGTGCGCAACCGGACGCCGGGCTCCTCGGTGCTGATCTCGATGGACGGACAGCGGAACTGGACCGTGCGCGGCGACGAGCCGGTGCGGATCTCCGCCGCCAGGATCCGGCTGCGCCTCGCCCAGCGCGAGGACTACGCCCATTTCTCGGTCGTTAGGGCCAAGCTGAGCTGGAACGACGGCTTGATCCGCGCCTGAGCCCGAACCACGCAATTCATGGGCCGCCGCCTGGCCCGGCTTCCGCTGCTCGCGGGTGAGAGGAACGCAGGTCATGGATCCATGCCGATGGTCTCCCGAAGGTCGGGACTACGCCGACCGCCTCTGTGCCGGGCAGCGGATCTTCGGCTGGCCCGCGTGCATCACAAAACGGGAGATCGGCCGATTTTGTGGTGAAGGCTAGGGGCGCACCACCACCTGCACGCAGCGGGAACGCTTCAGATACTTCGCCGCGAACCGCGCCAGATCGGCCGGGCCGACCGCGTCGATTTTCGCGTCGGCATTCTTCCAATCGTCCACCGGCCGGCCCTGCAAGACGTTCAACGCAGCCTGGAACGCGCGGGAGGCGTTGCCTTGCAGGCTCTGCCGGCGGGCCGCCTTGAGGCGGGCGCGGCAGCGCCGCATTTCGGCTTCCTCGGCCTTGCCGCCCGCGACCCGGGCGATCTCGGCGTCGATTTCAGCGAGGACCTCGCCCTCGCGGCCAGGCTGTGTCCCGGCGAGAAATGAGAACATCGCCGACTCGATGCCCGTGACCCGGGAGGAGCGCACGAAGTAAGCAAGACTTTTCTCCTCGCGCACCCTCTCGAAGAGCCGTGAGGCCATCCCGCTGAAAAACTCGTCGGCCACCTCGCCGATGTAAAAATCCGGCGTGTGGAGGGCGGGCCCCGGATAGCCGCGGAGAACGACGGCCTGCTCGCGCGGGAGCCGATCGATCCAATCGCCTGCCTCCGCCGGCAGCGCCTCCGGCGCCGGCCCCCGCCGTGGCTGCGGCGCCGCTTCGGACGGGATCCGGGCGAGGAACGCCCTGAGCCGCGGCAAAAGCCGCTTCGGCTCGAAATCCCCCACAACCGCCAGGACCACACTCGGCCCGACACAGAGCCTCCGGTGCAGTCCCGCCATATCCGCCGGCGTCAGCGCCCGCACGCCGGCCTCCTCGCCCTGCGGGTCCAGCGCCAGGGGATGGGTTCCGAAGAAGCGCCGCCGCAGAAGCTTTCGCCCGTAGGTCACCACGTCGTCCGCGTCCTGCCGCAGCCCGGCGAGCTGGGCCTCCTGCTCGATCGCGAAGGTCCCGGGACGGAATGCCGAGGCGAGCATTCCGTCCGAAAGGACGGCCAGGGCGCGCTCCCCGTCCGCCGCGAGCGTTTCGGCGGCGAGTCCCATGCTGTTGTTTCCGCAGACCGGATAGAACGAACCTCCGACCGATTCGATCGACCGCGCGACCTCGGCGGCCGAGCGGGTCCGGGTGTCCTTGGTCAGCAGCGTGGCCAGGAGCGCGGCCGCGCCCCGCTTGGCCGGCTCCTCGAACGCAGGTCCTCCCTGGAACATAAGGCGGAAATGGACCAGCGGCAGGCGCGGATCGCGCTGGACGATCAGGCGGCTGCCGCCCGGCTCCTCCGTCACGGAAAATTCCGCGGGGCCGGCGGCGGCTCGCGGCGACGCCGCACTCGCCGTTCGAGCCCCCTTCGGATTGATCGATGCGGTCGTTCGCACCCGTTCCACGAGATGGGTCGCGAGGACCCGCCGCAGATCTCCCGGCGTGGCCGAGCGCACCCGCTCGAAATAGCCCCGGCTGAAATTGACGTCGCCCGCCACCACCTCGGCGGCGCCCAGCCGGGACGCCTGCCCGCTCATCGTCTGCCGCGCGGCCACCTCGCCGCTGACGAGCTGGCGGACCGCTTGGAGGAGCCGCGGGGCCGTCAGGTCCCGGGCGCAGGTGCGCACGAGCCGGTCGACCGCGGCCAAGGCCGGTTCGCGCCGCTCCGCGTCCGTCGTGAACGCGATGCAGAACAGGCCCGAATCGCCCGGATTCCAGCACGAGGCGTCGATCGTATGGACGAGCCGGTCTTTCTCGCGCAGCCGCTGCCAGAGAAGCGAACTGTCTCCATGGCCGAGCAGGAGCGAAAGCAGATCGAGCACCGGCGAGTCCGGATGGGTAAGGCCCGGCACGTGCCAGGCCACGGCCGCCCGCGAAATCTCGACGGCCTGGAACGCATGCTCCTCGCGCGGCCCCAATTGCGCGGGTTCGGCGGGCACGAGGACGGGCGCAAGAAGCCCCCGGGGGATCCCTCCGAACTTCTCCTCTATCAGCGCCGCCGCCGCCTCGGGATCCATATCGCCCACGACCACGACCACGAGGTTGTTCGGAACGTACCGGGCGCGGTAGTAGTCCACCAGATCCCCGTGCGTTGCGGACACGAACAGGTCCCGCTGTCCGATGACCGGCTCCCGGTAAGGATGCTCCCGGTAGGCGCTCGCGAACAGCGACTGCCAGAGGCGGTCGTCAGGATCGTCTTGGGTCATCGCGATTTCGCGGAGGATGACCTCCTTTTCCTTGGCCGCCTCGGCCTCAGGCAACGTCGAGTGGAATACCGCGTCCGCCAGCAGATCGAGGGCGACCGCGGTGTGCTCGCTCGGGAGGTCGATGTAATACACCGTGCGGTCGAACGTGGTGTACGCGTTGATGTAGCCGCCGTGGGCCTGGACCTCCGCCGAAATCTCCCGGCCGGCGCGCCGTTCCGTCCCCTTGAACAGCATGTGCTCCAGGTAGTGCGACAGCCCCGAGCCGAGCCGCCGTCCCTCGTGAATGCTGCCGGATTTGACCCATACCTGCACCGACGCCAGCGCGGCCGAGCGGTCAGCCTTGACGAGGACCGTGACCCCATTCGGAAGCACGCGGCGGAGCACCGGCTCCCGCCAGAGCGCTTCGAGCAACCTGCGGTCCCCGCTCGGGGATCCGGAGCGGGGCCGGACGTGCTTCACGGCGCTCATCGCTCAGGGGGCTCCCAGGGGCTCCGCCGCCCCCCCGCCCCGCGACCGGCCAGCCGGAAGGAAAGGCTTCACGAAC
>JBOHXF010000451.1:0-9048 GCA_050737455.1 Opitutaceae bacterium
CCATCGAGACCCGCAACGGGCAGATCGAGGCGGCAACCGCGTTCCGGGCGGCCGGGCTGGCGCCCGCGCGTCATTTCGTGGCGGTCACGGGCGATGGCTCCAATCTGGACCAGATCGCCCGCAAGGAAGGCTGGCTCGCCCGCTTTCCGATGTGGGACTGGGTGGGCGGCCGCACGAGCGAGCTCTCCGCGGTCGGCCTGCTCCCCGCGGCGCTCCAGGGCATCGACATCAACGCGATGCTGGTCGGCGCGGCCTCGATGGATGCGGTCACGCGGAGCGAGACGACCGCCCGCAACCCAGCGGCGCTGCTCGCCCTGACGTGGCATTATGCGACCGACGGCCGGGGGGCCAAGGACATGGTCGTCCTCCCCTACAAGGACCGGCTGCTGCTGTTTTCGAGGTATCTCCAGCAACTCGTGATGGAATCGCTCGGCAAGGAGCGGGATCTCGCGGGCAAGGTGGTCCATCAGGGCATCGCGGTGTACGGCAACAAGGGCTCCACCGACCAGCATGCCTACGTCCAGCAACTCCGGGACGGGGTGAACAATTTTTTCGTGACCTTCATCGAGGTCCTCAAGGACCGCGAGGGGGCCCCCGTCGACGTCGAACCCGGGGTGACCAGCGGCGATTACCTCCAGGGATTCTATCTGGGAACGCGGGAGGCTCTTGCCGAAAAGGACCGCGGGTCGGTGACCCTCACTCTCCCCGACGTCTCGCCCCGCACCATCGGGACGCTCATCGCTCTCTACGAACGGACGGTGGGCTTTTACGCGTCGCTTGTCGGCATCAACGCATACCATCAACCGGGGGTCGAGGCCGGCAAACGCGCCGCGGGCGCCGTCATCGAGCTGCGCGCCCGGACGCTGGCCGTCCTGCGTTCCCATCCGGGAACCCCCTTCACGGCCGAAGCCGCGGCCGCCAAAGCCGACGGCGATCCGGAGCTCGTGTTCAAAATCCTGGAACATCTTTCCGCGAACGCCGTCGTCACCCGGACCCCGGGCGAGCCCTGGTACGAAACAACTTACTCGGCCTGACCGAGCTTGCCTTGCGGGCCGACAAGGCCATCATGCTTGACTCGTGGGAACCATGCCTTCGTTCATCCGATTTCTTCTGCCCTTTCTGATCATCCTGGGCTCCGGCCTGATCGCCGGCTGCTCCATGTCGGGCCAGAAGACGACGTCGATTCCATGGGATCAGCCGGCCAACTGGGAAGGCCAGATCCCCGGGATGGACATGAGCAACTCGCACTGAGCGGGCACGGTCGCCGCTTCCCGCGTTGAACGGCCCCGGCAGCGCTCGGAATCCGTCGCTCGCGCCGCAGGCCGGCGCGCTCTACGTCGTCGCCACACCGATTGGCAACCGGAGCGATCTCTCGGAGCGCGCGTGCGCCATCCTTGCGGCCGTCGATCTCGTCGCCTGCGAGGACACCCGGACGACGGGCGCCTTTTTCGCGTCGCTTGGCCTTCAGCGGCCCCTTTTCGCCTACCATGAGCACAACGAGCAGGAGGCGGCCGAGCGCCTCGCCGGCCGGCTCGACGCGGGCCAATCGATCGCCGTGGTCTGCGATGCGGGCACTCCGGGTGTAAGCGACCCCGGCTTTCGGCTCGTGCGCGCCTGCCGGCGCCGCGGCTTCCCGGTGATTCCGGTGCCCGGGCCAAGCGCCCTGCTCGCGGCGCTCAGCGCGAGCGGCCTGCCCACCAACGGGTTCCTCTACGCGGGCTTCCTTCCGCCGAAATCCTCCGCGCGCCGCGCCTTCCTGGAGAGGCATCGGGATTTCGATTACACGTTGGCCGTGTACGAAAGCTGTCACCGCATCGCGGCCGCGGTCGACGATGTCGTCGCCGCGCTGGGTCCGGGCCGGACGCTGTGCGTCGCCAAGGAAATCACGAAGCTCCACGAAACCTTCCTCGTCGGGCCCGCCGCGGCCGTGCAGGCCCGGCTCGGGACCGTATCGCTCAAGGGCGAATTCGTGCTTCTCATCGCGCCCGCCGATTTCATGCTGTGAGCCGCCACCCCCGCCCATGCGCGTTGTCGCCGTCATCGACATCGGAAGCAATTCGATCAAGGTCCTGGTCGCCTCGGCCGCGCCCGACGGCCGGGTGACGGCGAAGAAGCTTCGGACGATCGAGGCGCGGATCAGCGGTGGCCTCAGCGCCGCCCGGCCGGAGCTCGGGGCCGAGGGCATGGCCCGCGGGATCGACGCCGTGCGCGAACTCGCCGCCGACGCATCCGCGTTCGCCCCCGAACGGACAATCGCGGTTGCGACGAGCGCGGTGCGGGGCGCAGCCAACGGCTCCGAATTCTGCTCCGGAATCAAGGAGGCGACCGGCATCGATGTGCGGGTACTCTCGGGCGACGAGGAAGCCGCCCTGATCGGCCGCGGGCTCCTCTGCGATCCGCAGCTCGCGGGCGAACGCGACTTTTACGTGTTCGATTTGGGCGGAGGCAGCCTGGAGTGCCTGTCTTTCCGCGAGCGCCGGCTGGGCCAGGCGGCCAGCCTCCCTCTTGGCTGCGTACGCTTGACGGAGCGATTCGTCGCGGATCCGGGCGGCCCGGTAACGCCCGAGGCGCTTGCCGCCGTCGCCGCGCATGCGCGCCAGGTCATCGCGGGAGCCGGGTTCTCCCTCGCCATGCCGGCCGCGGCTATCGGCACCGGAGGCACGCTGACGGCCGTCCGAGCCATCCTCGCCGCGCAGGCGGGCCAGGTGCTGGAAAAGCAGGATCCCTCGCTTGCGGCGGCCGGGCTTCGCCGGTTGTCCGACCAGCTGGCTCCGCTGCCGCTTGCCGATCGAAGGAAAATCCCCGGGCTTCCGCCCGGCCGAGCGGACGTGTTTCCCGCCGCGCTCGCCACGTTGCTCGCTCTGGCCGAGATGGGCGGATTCGAAGCCTACCGGCATTCGTTTTACAACCTCCGCTGGGGCGTGGCCGCCGAGGCCCTGGCCGCCGGCTAAGGGCGCGCCGAAATGCAGCCGTTTCCCCAGGCGACCCGACTCGCTCTAATATGTGAATGAGACGAGTTTTGCTTTGTGACGGCGATCCACCTTCAATCCGCCGCGACGCCGCCAGGCGCCCGGTTCCCACGGACCCGGATTTCAGCCGAACCTCAATTCGATCGACCCATGAACCTCAATTTCCCGGCCCGTGCCTTTCGTTTCGCTGCCGCCGGCTGGGCGCTGCTTCTCGGCGCCGGCAGCTTCGCGCGCTCCCCGCGGCCGGTTTTCACGCCGTTCCATCCGGACGGCATCTATGCTTTGGGTGAAACGGTCGGATGGACCGTGACCGAACGGGCGGGCCGCAAGGCCGATCCCGTCGGCTATACGTACACGGTCAAGGAAGACAACTTCACTGTGATCGCGACGGGACGGCTGGATCTGTCCTCCGGGCGCGCTAC
Source organism: Opitutaceae bacterium (assembly GCA_050737455.1). GTDB lineage: Bacteria > Verrucomicrobiota > Verrucomicrobiia > Opitutales > Opitutaceae > Palsa-1447. The sequence goes on from JBOHXF010000451.1 coordinate 3,392, forward strand.
GATGGAAACCCGCTGCAAGCGGCCCGCGATGCTCTATGTCACGGTGCGGCGCGCCGACGCCGGGCACGGTACCTGCGATGCCGCCCCGGTCGCGACCCTCGGCGCGGCGGTCGACCCCACCGGATTGCGGCCGTCGGCGCCGTGTCCCTCGGACTTCGACGCATTTTGGGCCGGCAAGCTCGCGTCGCTGAAGCGGGTGCCCATTCACCCCATTCTGACGCCCCTCCCAGCGGGCCCGGCCGGCGTGCGGCTCTACCGCGTCCGCCTCGACAGCCTGGGCTCCCACGTGCAAGGCTACCTCGCCTTTCCCCGGGCGGGTGGCAAGCTCCCCGCGCTGGTCATCTACCAATGGGCCGGTGTTTACGCGCTGAACCCCTCTGCGGCGGCCGATCGCGCCGCGGACGGCTGGCTGGCCTTCGACGTGGATGCGCACGACCTGCCGCCGGATCAAGGCACGGGCGTTCCCGCGAATTACAATGCGATCGGAGATACGAGCCGGGAAACTTCGTACTTTCTCGGGATGTACCTGCGCGACACCCGGGCCATCGATTATATTTCGACCTGCCCTCGCTGGGACGGGAAGACGATCGTCCTGACCGGCACAAGCATGGGTGGACAGCAAAGCCTGGCGACCGCCGGCCTCAATCCCGGCCGGATCACCGCCGTCATTGTGGACGAACCATCGGGCGCGGACTCCAATGGGGCATTGCACGGCCGCCAGGCCGGGTATCCGTTCTGGGATTCCCGTGATCCGCGGGTGATGCGCACGGCGCGGTATTTTGACACGGTGAATTTCGCGCCCCATATCACGGCTCCGGCCCTGATTGCCATGGGATTCATCGACACCACCGCGCCTCCCGCCGGCGTCTGGACCGTCATCAACCGGATTCCCGGCGCCAAGGAAGCGGTGCCGATGATCGATTCCGACCACAACAACATCACGCCCCAGGCGCAGGCGGCCTATTACCAGCGTTCCGAGCAGGTGCTCGCAACGCTGCTGGTGGGGCGCCCCTTCCACCCCGACCAGAGCCTCACACGCCCTAAGGGCTGATCGAGCGCAGCGCCGCCACGAGCTTCGAGAAATCGGCCGGAAGGGCTGCGCGCAGCACCATCTCCTTTCCCGTCCTCGGATGGCGAAAGCCGATGAGTTCGGCGTGCAGCATCGTCCGGCAAACCTGGGGCACGCCCGGGATCGGCCGGTAGCCGTAGACAACGTCTCCCAGAAGGACATGCCCGATCGACTTGAGGTGAACCCGGATCTGATGGGTGCGCCCGGAATGCAGCGTGCAGCGCAGCAGCGAGGCCGAGCGGCCGAAGCGCTCCACACGGGTCCAGTCGGTTCGGGCCTCCCGGCCCTGCCCTGACTCGGCCTCGAATACGGCCATCTTGTGGCGATGACGGGGATTCCGTCCGATCGCGCCGCGGATGGAGCCGCTCAGCAGCGGCGGGACGCCCGCCGCGAGCGCGAGATATTCCTTGCGAACGGTCCGCTCCGCGAACTGCTCCGACAAATTCCGGTGGGCGGCGTCCGTCTTGGCGACGAGAATGACCCCGGAAGTCTCGCGGTCGAGCCGATGCACGATTCCGGGACGCTCCACGCCGCCGATGCCGCTCAACCTCCCGGCGCAATGGGCCAGCAGCGCATGGACGAGGGTGTCTCCGCCCGTGCCCGCGCCGGGATGCACGACCATTCCCGCGGCCTTGTTGACCGCGAGGAGCTGGCGGTCCTCAAAAAGGACCTCGAGCGGGATTTCCCGCGGGGCGAGCCCCGCCGGACGGACCGAAGGGAAGGCCAGAACGATCCGATCCCCCGCACGAACCCCATCGCTCTTGGCCATGGGCTTCCCGTCCCGGCGGACCAGGCCCGCCGCGAACGCCCGCTGGATCGCGCTTCGGCTGTGATCAGGAAAGGCGCGGGCGAGCACCGCATCCGCGCGGCGGCCGGCGTCCCCCGGCCCGGCCTCGTGCGCCAATTCCGATTCGTCGCGTGGCGGGTGCATGGCGGTTAGACGGCGGGATCCGGCTTGGGCGCCGCCGCCAGGCGCTCGATTTCGGCGAGCGCGCTCGCCTTCTGGCGCGGGTCGACGCCCGCCACCTCCCAACCCGCCCGGGCGACGTCCGCCAATTCACTCCTCGAAAAGCCCCCCTCGGTTCCCAGGGCGACATATTCGTCGTCCAGCGTGTTGCCGAAGCACAGCGGATCGTCGGTGCTCACCGTGCAAAGCACGCCGGCCTCGATCAGCCGGCGCAAGGGATGGTCCCGAATCGACGACGCCACCCGCAGCCGGACGTTGCTGATCGGGCACACGTCGAAGGCCACTCCGCGTTCGACCGCCAGCGCCACGACCCGAGGATCCTCGGCCGCGCGGACGCCGTGCTCCACCCGCATGACGCCGAGCTCCTCGATGGCCTCGCGCACGCGCTCCGGGCCGCCAAATTCCCCCGCGTGGCATTTCGTGATCTTGCCCGCTTCTCGGACGCGGCGCCAGATGCGTGCGGCCCACGGGCGATTGGGCGCGGCTTCGTAGCCATGGAGATCGACCCCGGCCAGGCCCTCCCAGTTCGGAAGATCGTCGATCGCCGCCGTGAGCGGCCCGCCGTAGTCGTCGCGCTTCATCCCGGCGAAAACGCGGACCTCCAGCCCGGGCGGCGCCGCCGACCGGATGGCGGACACGAGCTCCGGGCCGGGAACGCCGAGCAACCGCGTGGCCGGCAGATGGAAGCTCGTCTCGACGTAGCGTACGTTGCGCGCAAGGTGGTCCGCAAAAATCGCCTTCGCCGCCTCGTGGTAATGGCCGAGTCCGGCCGGCCCGGAAAACCAGGGAACGGCCAGCCGGAGGAGCAGGGCCTCGAATTCCAAAAAGTCCGCGTACCGGTGGTCTGCGCGCCGAAAGTCCGGATCGGCCGGATATAGATCCGGCCGCCAGTCCCGGAGAAGACCATAAGGCACCGCCCCTTCCAGATGAAGGTGGGTCTCCGTCTTCGGCAGGGACCGGACGAACGCGGCGAGCCCCCGGCCGTCGCTCATCGGCCGAGGAGCCGCTCCGGATTGAGCGCCCGCAGCGCCTGAGGGACGAACCGGCCGTCGCGGCGGACGAGCTTGCCGTCGAACCGGATTTCGCCGCCGCCGTGCTCCGGCCGCTGGATGCAGACCAAGTCCCAATGCACCTGGGATTTGTTTCCGTTGTCGCATTCGGCGTACGCCTGCCCGGGCGTAAAGTGGAAGGAGCCCGCGATCTTTTCGTCGAACAGGATGTCGCGCATCGGCTCCATGATGTGCGGATTGAATCCCAGCGCGAATTCGCCGACGTACCGGGCGCCCGGATCGCTGTCCAGGATCTCGTTCATCCGCCGCGGGTGATTCGAGGTGGCCTCGACGATGCGCCCTTTCCGAAACACGAGCCGGATGTTCTCGAAGGACGTGCCGAGGTAGACGGTCGGCGCATTGATTTGGAGCGTGCCCTCCACGGACTCCTTCACCGGACAGGAGAACACTTCGCCGTCGGGAATATTGTGCCGGCCTCCGCACTCCACCGCGCCGATGCCCTTGATCGAGAATTCGAGGTCCGTGCCGGGTCCGGTGATCCGCACCCGGTCCGTCCGGCGCAGGAGATCGGCCAGGGCCCGCATGCCCGGTGCCATGCGGCGGTAATCGAGCGTGCACACGCGGAAGAAGAAATCCTCGAATCCTTCCGTGCTCATCGCGGCCTGCTGCGCCATGGCTGGGGTCGGCCACCGCAGGACGACCCAGCGGGTCCGCCCCACGCGCCAATCGATCACGGGCTTCATGAGCCGATTGACGAGTTGCAGTTTCCCGGCGGGGATGTCCGAACCCTCGAAGATGTTGTCCGAGCCGCGCAGGGCGATGTAGGCGTCCATCCGCTTCATGCGGGCCAGCTCGAGCTCGGCGCCCGTCCGGTATTGCGCCTGGTCCGCCTCGCGCGCGAGTTCGCGCGCGATCCGGGCCCGGTTGAGCTGGACGAACGGGTGGGCTCCACGCCGCCGCGCGGCCCGGATCAGCGCGACCACCATCGCGTCGGGCACGTCGAACGCGTCGATGAGCACGCGTTCGCCGCGCCTAAGCGCGACGGAGAAGGCGACCAGCCCTTCGGCCAGCGTACCCAGACGGGGATCGGAGATCATCCCCGCCACTTAGGCGGGCCGGCACTCGAGGTCAATGGCTGTTCGGCCCGAAGCCGGCTCCGGGGGCCGAGACAGGGAAGCATATCCGCCCTACCGCTTCGTCGAAGTCGGAGGCGCCCTGCAAGATCTCGATCTCGAGCCGCAGGTAATAGATCGGCGGCTCCGCCAGGCCTCCGCGCGGCACACGGACGGCGTCCTTCTCCGTAGTGACGAGGCACTCCGCGCCGGCCGCTTTTGCCGCCGCATATAGCGCCTCCAGATCCTCGCGGTCATACCGGTAATGGTCCAGGAACCGCTCCCGCCCCATGAGGAGCCCTCCGAGATCGCGCAAAAACCGCTCGAAGCTCTCGGGTGTGGCGATCCCACTGAATGCGAAGATCCGCCGGCCCCGCAACCACGCCAGCGGCTGGCGCCCGGCCGAATCGCCCGGATCCCGGTCGCAGCGTTGGAGGTACTTCGGCCGGTGGGCGCACTCGATCAGGTCCGCCCCGGGATTGTGCCGGGCGATCAGGGCCTCAAGCTCGGCGTTGCGCGTGCCGTCGGATTTCGTAAGAAAGACGTAGTTGGCCCGGCGCAGATGCTTGACCGGCTCGCGCAGGATCCCCCGCGGCAGCATCCTGCCGTTGCCGAAGGGGTTGGTCTTGTCGACCAGAAGCAGATTGAGCCGGCCCTTCAGGGCCAGATACTGGAAGCCGTCGTCCAGGACGAGCGTGTCGCAGCCGAACCGCTTGATCGCATAGGCTCCCGCCTTCACCCGGTTCTTGTCCACGAGGACGACCACCCCGGGCAGATTGCGGGCGAGCATGTACGGCTCGTCGCCGGCCTCCTCGCTGTCCAGGCGGACGGCGGTTCCGTCGCTCACGACCCGCGGCGGCGGTTCGGCGGTATGGGAAAGGGCGCGCCAGGCCTTCCTCCACATGGGCTGCGCCTTGCTCTTGTAGCCCCGGCTCAGGATGGCGACCTTGCGCCCTCGGTCCCGCAGGGCGCCGGCGAGCTTTTCCACGACGGGGGTTTTGCCGGTTCCGCCGACGGTGAGGTTTCCGACCACCACGACCAGGCAGCCGAGCGGGCGGTCCTGGAAGATCCGCTCGCGGTAGAGCCACAGCCGGAGCTGCACGATGCCGCTGAAAACCCAGGACACCGCCTGCAGGAGCGCCCCGTAGAGCGCGGCCCCGGAATCCGCGCGCCGCCCCAGCACCACGTCCACGGTGTAGAGCTCGAACGCCTGGAATTTCCGCTTCAGGGCCGAAACCATCGTTTATCCTTCATGGGGATCAAGGTTGACCCCGCGCCATGCGTAAACTTTTTTTGTCGATTCTTCGCCATGAGCTTTCGTCTCTACAGTCCGGGTCCCATCACCGTATCGGAAAAAACGCTCCGCGCCATGGCGCAGCCCATGATCGGCCATCGAGGCTCGGAGTTCATCGCGCTGTACCGGGGCCTTCAACCGGGCCTCCAAGAGCTGTTCGGCACAAAGGACCCTGTCTATCTTTCGACCAGCAGCGCATGGGGAT